>CALMID010000468.1 GCA_937863915.1 uncultured Pseudomonas sp. | reverse complement strand
TGCGGAACAACAGGGAATAGCTGATCTGGCCGGCGGCGCCGGTCACGGTGACACGAACAGGCTGTTTCACGGTAGGGACTCCAAGGGTGTGGGAAGTGAAGGGGACACCGCGCGAGCTGGACCTTTTGAGTTGAGCTTGCCACGGGTATCACCCAAAATGCGGGTCGCATTATAGAGAAAAAACAACGCGCCGTGCGAACCACTCCAACCGGGATTTCCCTTCTGCCAGCCCTTGCCCTGTGCACCCTGCCATTGTGGGTGTACGGCGTGCTGTGCGGCTCCACCGGGCATGATGACTCGCACATCACCTTCTGGCAGGCGCACACGCTGCTGGCGCATGGCGAGCTGCTGAACTACAACGGTGCGCGGGTTGAACAGAGCTCCAGCCTGCTGCTGGTGCTGCTGACAGCACTGGCCGGGCTCGCGGGCCTGCCACTGGTCACTGCCGGCTACCTGATCAACCTCGCCGGTGCCGTGGCCACGCTGGCCGCCGTGTGGGCTGGCGCCCGCCGCGCCGGGCTGACGACACCATGGCTGCCGGTGCTGCTGGTGGCCCTCACGCCCTATTTCGCCTACTGGGCCTGGTCCGGCATGGAAACCACCCTGGCTGCCGCCGTGGCGCTGCTGTTCGTGCTGGCGGTGGAACGCTGGCTACAGCAGCCCGACGCCATGCGCGCCGCCCTGCTCGCGCTGTCTGCCCTGGCACTGGCAGCCGTGCGGCCGGAGATGGTGCTGGTCGGACCGGCACTGCTGGTCGCTGTGGCTGTGCTGCTGCGCCGCCCGGGCCTGTTGCCGTTTGTGCTGTGTTTTGCGGCGCTGGCGGCCTGGCGCCATGGCTATTTCGGCCAGTGGCTGCCGAACCCGGTCTACACCAAAAGCGGCGATCCTGGCCTGGCCCAGCTGCAGCGCGGTATCGACTACAGCCTGCGCCTGTTTCGGCACCCGCTGTCGGCCACTGGCGTGAGCCTCACGCTGCTGGGACTGGCTGGCAGCGTGTTCGTCGCCCTGCGCCGCCGCTCGCCGCTACTCGTGGTGTGCTGCCTGTGGACGCTCATCTACGCTGGCTTCGTTGTCAGCAGCGGCGGCGACTGGATGAAGGAAGGCCGCTTCTGGGTGCCACTGGTCGCACCACTGTGGCTGGCGACCTGCCTCGCCTGGACCGGCGACTGGGGTCGCTGGCTGCCACGCCTGGCGCTGCCGCTGCTGCTGGCCTACAGCCCTTCCTTCATCAGTGCATACAGCCTGGGCACACCGTGGTGGCAACACGCCAGGCTGCGCGCGATTGCCGGCCCCGACGCC
Organism: uncultured Pseudomonas sp.; assembly: GCA_937863915.1. Classification (GTDB taxonomy): domain Bacteria; phylum Pseudomonadota; class Gammaproteobacteria; order Pseudomonadales; family Pseudomonadaceae; genus Aquipseudomonas. Next base: position 932 of record CALMID010000468.1, on the reverse strand, counting down.
AGTGTCTTCGAGCTGGCCAACCGCGAGCACCTGCGTGAATGGCCTGCCCTGCAGGTGCTGCAACAGGCCATCCCGCAACTGGCGAGGGAGCCCGGCAAACCACTGACGCTGATGAGCAAGCAGATGGGGATGCTCAATTTCCACCTGCTGCAGGCCTATGGCACAGGCCTGCAGGTGATCGACATGGCCGGGCTGGTGGACAACCGCCTGCGCGACTGCCCGGTGATGGCGCTGGACGGCTTCGACGTGCAAGGCTTGCGGCTCAATTACCGCAAGTTCTTTGACCGGCTGCCGGCGGCGCGGCTGGAATGCGGCATCGAGGCACCGGACATCATCCACGACCTCTACGGCTGGGGCGAAAGCGTGCCGCTGCCCGATTTCCTCGCCACACAAGGCTATGCCATCGTGTTCCGCCAGACCGGCCAGCTGGCGATACAACCCGGCCGGGTGATCAGCGCACAACAGATGGTGGCGATCCGCCGCGAGCGTCTCGCCGGGGGAGCTGTTGAGACCCGCTGGCTTGATCTTGGCGCCCTGCTGGGCGAGGCGAACGGCCCTGTGGCTGTCGGTGAGTTCAGGTAGAATCCGGGGAGCCCCCACCCCTTATCCGGTCATGAACCAGCAGCCCAGACACCTCACGTACCGAATTGCCCTGGGCCTGCTGTTTGCGGTCGTGGCCTATAGCGCCTATGCCATCAAGGGCATGAACATCCCTTATGGCCCGTTCTGGGGCCTGGATTTCCACAACCTGCACACATTCCATAATTGCCAGTTTGCCGATAATCCCTACGTCGTCACCAGGCACGGCAGTCTCTGCGGCGATGTTCTCGACCGGCCCATCGTTTACCCGCCCCTGTATTACTGGACCTATGCCTGGCCGAGGGGTTTGACGCACATAGAGGCTTATTCGATTTTCGTGGCGGGTATCACCC
>CALMID010000467.1 GCA_937863915.1 uncultured Pseudomonas sp. | reverse complement strand
GCCGATCGGCATGCGCAGCAGGCGGTTGATCACGAACAGGGTCAGCAGCACCAGCAGCAGAGCGACCAGGTAGAGGAAGATCACCTTGTTGATGCCGTTGTAGGCAATGCCAAAGTATTCGTGGAAGGTCTGCATGCCTTCGGCGGCGCGGCGCTCGAACGACAGGCCGAACAGGGTTGGCTTGTCGATGTTGCTGATGCCGTTGGGGCCGCCGGTCAGCTCGGTCATGTTGCGTAGCAGGATGCGGATGATCTCGCCGAAGCCCAGCGTCACGATGGCCAGATAGTCACCGCGCAAACGCAGCACGGGGAAACCTAGGAGAAAGCCGAACAGTGCGGCCAGTGCCCCGGCGATCGGCAGGCAGGTCCAGAAACCCAGGCCGTAGTAATGCGAGAGCAGGGCGTAGCTGTAGGCGCCGACGGCGTAGAAGCCGACGTATCCCAGGTCGAGCAGGCCAGCGAAGCCGACCACGATGTTCAGGCCGAGGCCGAGCATCACGTAGATCAGGATCAGCGTGGCGATATCCACCGCACCACGGCTGCCGAAGAACGGCCAGGCCAGACCGACCACGATCAGGCCGAGGATGATCCAGCGCTGGGTCGAGGGCAGGGTCAGGAAGCTGCTGGCCGAGGCGGGCAGGCCGGGGAGGCTGGGCAGACTGCTCAGCGGCCCGTCCAGACGATCACGCAGCAGTTGCCAGAGGAACATACCGATGGCGGCTGCGGCGATGGTCCAGAGCATGGCCGGGCTGGCGCCATGCACTTCCAGCTTGATGCCCACGGTGGTCAGTTTCAGGCCCAGTACCGGGTAGGCCACGGCCAGTACCAGCAGAGCGCTGAAAAAGGCGGTCTTGAGACGATTGTTGAGTGAGCGGGCCATCATACTTTTTCCACCTCCGGGCGACCGAGGATGCCGGTCGGACGGAACAGCAACACCAGAACCAGCAGGCCGAAGGCCACCACGTCCTTGTACTGGTCACCAAAGATATCGGCGCCGAAAGCTTCGGCCACGCCCAGCAGCAAGCCACCGAGCATGGCGCCGGGGATGCTGCCGATGCCGCCCAGCACGGCGGCGGTGAAGGCCTTGATCCCGGCGAGGAAGCCCAGGTGCGGGTTGATCACGCCGTATTGCAGGCCCAGCAGCACGGCCGCTACGGCCGCCAGCGCGGCGCCGATGACGAAGGTCAGGGCGATGATGTTGTTGGTGTTGATGCCCAGCAGGTTGGCCATCTTGATGTCTTCGGCGCAGGCGCGGCAGGCGCGGCCCAGCCGTGAACGGGAGATGAAGGCGGTCAGGCCGAGCATCACCACGAAGGTGATGACGAAGATCAGCACCTGCATGTAGGAGATGGTCACGCCGCTCATGCTGTCGGCACCGATGACGAAGTTGCCGGGCAGCAGGTTGGGGATGGCCTTGTCCTTGGAGTCCTGTGCCAGCAGCACTTCGTTCTGCAGGAAGATCGACATGCCGATCGCCGAAATCAGCGGGATCAGGCGGTTGCTGCCACGCAGGGGGCGGTAGGCCACCCGTTCGATGCTGTAGCCATAGGCGCTGGTGACGATCACGCTCGCGGCGAAGGCGGCGGTGATCACCAGCGGCAGACTGTCGAGTCCCATCAGGGACAGCCCGGCGATGACGATGAAGGCCACGTACGAGCCAATCATGTACACCTCGCCATGGGCGAAATTGATCATGCCAATGATGCCGTAGACCATGGTGTAGCCGATGGCGATCAGGGCGTAGGTACTGCCAACAGTCAGGCCGTTAACCAGCTGCTGCAGATAGTGGTAGAGATCGGGCATTACCTGACTCCTCGGATATCCCGGCGGGGGCGGCGCGGGTAGCGCGGCGAATATCCGGATTGCTCGAATAAACAAAGCCCACTGCAGGTGCAGTGGGCTTTGGGTTAACGCATGGGCTTACTTGGCTTCGGACTTGGTGCCGTCCTGGTGCCATTCGTAGACCACGAAGCTGAAGTCCTTCAGGTCGCCCTTTTCATCAAAGGCGAGGCTGCCGGTCGGGGTGTCGAAGCTGTTGGCGCGCAGGGCTTCGGCCACCTTGGCGGTGTCGGTGCTGCCGGCCTTCTTCATGCCTTCGGCCATGACCTGTACCGCGGCGTAGGCCGGGAACACGAACGGGCCGGTCGGGTCCTGGTTCTTGGCCTTGAAGGCTTCAACCAGCGCCTGGTTCTTCGGATCCTGGTCGAAGGACTTCGGCAGGGTTACCAGCAGACCTTCGGAGGCCGGGCCGGCGATGGCCGAGATTTCCTTGTTGCCGACACCTTCCGGACCCATGTACTTGGCTTTCAGGCCTTTCTCGGCCGACTGACGCAGCAGCAGGCCCAGTTCCGGGTGGTAGCCGCCGTAGTAGACGAAGTCGACATTGGCCTGCTTGAGCTTGGCGATCATGGCCGAGAAGTCCTTGTCGCCGGCATTGATGCCTTCGAACAGGGCGACCTTGGTGCCGGCGGCTTCCAGGGTCTGCTTCACGGCAGTGGCGATGCCTTCGCCGTACTGCTGCTTGTCGTGGATCACGGCGACGGTCTTGGGCTTGACGTGCTCGGCGATGAACTTGCCGGCGGTCGGGCCCTGCAGGCTGTCCAGGCCAATGGTGCGGAACACCAGCTGGTAGCCGCGGGCGGTGATGTCCGGGCTGGTGGAGGCCGCGGTGATCATCAGGATGCCTTCGTCTTCATAGATGTCGGAGGCCGGCTGAGTGGAGCTGGAGCACAGGTGGCCAACCACGTATTGCACTTCGTCGTTGACGATCTTGTTGGCGACCGCCACGGCCTGCTTCGGATCGCAGGCGTCGTCGTAGACCACGCCTTCGAGCATGGCGCCGTTGACGCCGCCGGCCTTGTTGATCTGCTCGATGGCCATCTTGGCACCGATGAACTGCATTTCGCCGTATTGCGCAACCGCACCGGTAACCGGACCGGCCAGGGCGATCTTGATGGTGTCAGCCGCTACGGAGTAGCTGGCAACGCCGGCCATGGCCATGGCGGCAAACAGCTTGGTCATCTGCTTAGTAGCCTTGTTCATAGTGCTCCACTCGTTGGTCTTTATAAGTTGTTGTTATCCGTGCTGCCGTGGTGACAGTCACGGATGGATGCCGCGGACACCGGCCGGGCAACTGTACCGGCACAGTGTAGAGCGGTGCTTTGCGCCTTGAAAAGCCAAGCATTCAGGGCGGTTTTGCGGGTGTCGCATGGGCGTAACAAACATACAGAAAAACGGCGTTGCCTTGGAGTTTTCTGATCGTTCGGCCAACTCCGGAGACGGTTCATTCGCCGAGGGTTGCCGGGTATCATGCCGGCCCTTCTTTGATCAGGATCGGCCCAGGAACAACCCATGACCGAACAAACTAGCACCCTCTATGCCAAGCTGCTGGGAGAAACCGCGAAAATCTCCTGGCAGGAATTGCAGCCTTTCTTTGCTCGCGGTGCTCTGCTCTGGGTCGATCCTCAGGCCGACCTGGTGGCAGTGGCAGAGGCACTGGCTACGGATGACAAGGCCAGTGTGACGGCCTGGCTGACCAGTGGTCAGCTGGCCAAGGTTGAAGCCGCCCTGGCCGAAGACCTGCTGGCGCGAGATCCGGATCTGTGGGCCGTGGTGGTGGCGCCCTGGGTGGTGATTCAGGAGCGCGAGGCAAAGCCGCTGCTACATTGATCTGCCGCAAGTCAGCGGGTGCCGTCCGGGCTGGACGCAGGTGCTTTTTTCCGCGAAGCTCAATGCCACACAAGACGCATAAAGGAGTGTCAGTCCATGTTTGAACCAGGTCATCTGCATCGTAAAAGCCTACCGGGCATGCCAGGCCCCGAATTCGACGTGGACGTGCATTACGAGGTTCGTCATGACCCGAGTGAAGGCAAGCTGATGCACTTCAAAATGAGTGGCCACATTGGCGGCCAGGCATTCGTCGAGGAATTCGACATGCACAGCGACACCGCCTTCAACTTCGCCAGCCTGCTGTCCAAGGTGGCGGTCAAGCATGGCATGCCGGCCAACAGCAGCCTGGTGATGCGAGGGCATAAGGAGTTTGACGCGATGTTCGAGGATATCCGCGCCAAGCTCGACGCCCGTCCGGGTGATACGGTCGACTTCGATCACCTGGCCAAGGATGGTCTGTAAGCCCGACGCGCCGCGCCAGCGGCGCTGATACACTGGCGCTCGTTCAGTCTGACGGGTGCCTGCATGATCCAGTCCCTTCCTTCTCTTGCTTTTGCCGGTATCGGCCTGATGGGCCTGCCGATGTGCCGTCGCCTGTTGGCGGCCGGCTTTCCCCTGACCCTGTGGAACCGCTCGGCGGATCGATGCCTGCCGCTGCTGGAGCTGGGTGCTCAGCGCGTTGATCAGCCGGCCGAGCTCTGTGACCGGGCCGAGGTCATTCTGCTCTGTCTGGCCGATACCGCCGCCGTGCGTGAGGTGGTCTTCGGAGTCGGCGGCTTGGTCGAGACGGCGCGCCCCGGGCAGTTGCTGGTGGATTTCTCCAGCTCCGATCCCGCTGAGACCCGCGAGATGGCTGCCGAACTGTTGGCGCGTACCGGCATGCGCTGGGTCGATGCTCCGGTTTCCGGCGGTACGCTGGGGGCAGAGGCTGGCACGCTGGCCATCATGGCTGGTGGTGATCACAACGATATCCAGCGTTTGCGGCCGATTGCCGAACACCTCGGTCAGCGTCTGACCCATATGGGTGCAGTGGGTGCGGGGCAGGTCACCAAGGTGTGCAACCAGATGATTGTCGCCAGTAATGCGCTGGTGATTGCCGAGGTGGTGGCCAGTGCCGAGCGTAGTGGGGTGGATGCCAGCCTGCTGGCGCCGGCACTGGCCGGTGGCTTTGCCGATTCGAAGCCGTTGCAGATTCTCGCGCCGCAGATGGCCGAGCGTCGCTTCGAGCCAGTCAAGTGGCATGTGCGTACCCTGCTCAAGGATCTGGATACTGCGGTGCGCCTGTCGCAGGCCAGTGCATCGGCCACACCGATGAGCGGGCTGGCGGCGCAGTTGATGCGCCTGCACGGCCAGCAGGGCGCGTTGCACAGGGATCCGGCGACCCTGATCGAGCTGTTCGAGGAAAAAACATGAAGCTCGCGGCCAACCTGTCGCTGCTGTTCAACGAGTTGCCGCTGCTGGAGCGGGTGCGGGCTGCTGCCGTGGCGGGTTTTGCCGGCGTGGAAATCCAGTTTCCCTATGAAGTCCCGGCCATTGCGCTCAAGGAAACGCTGGAACGCTCCGCGCAGAAATACGGCGACAAGATCCTCA
>CALMID010000466.1 GCA_937863915.1 uncultured Pseudomonas sp. | reverse complement strand
GTAAAGTTGGGCTGGTTGTAGGTAACGCGCGGCATCAGTAGCGGCTCGCCAGTAGCGTGAAGTTGCCGATGGTGTCGGGCGGGTCATCCTGCCCGTCAATCGCGCGGGCCTGCCTCAATGCCTGCTGCAGCTCCTGCATGAAGGCCTGCTGCAGTGATGCCGATGACGTTATCGGATACGCCATCCGCGCAGCCATGGCCAGCGTCAGGCAGCCTACAAGGCTTGCGTCATAGGTGGTCGGGTCGGTGTTGCGGTAGATGTAGCGCAAGTAAAGCGGCGCATCATCGCACAGGATGTAACGCCCCTCCGTCCTATGATCAGGCTCGGCGCCATATTCCCCGACAGAGATGGTGCGCATCCAGTCCGACGGCAGCAAATACTTGTAGCTGTAGTCGTATGCCGGCGCGTCAGCATCAGCCGCCAGCGTGGTGCGCTTTACCGCACAATTCCATGGGTGACTGCGCAGCATGTCATCACGCACAGTATCCCACAGGTTGCCTGCCAGTGCCGCCCTGTCCGTCCCGTCATCGAAGGCTGTGATAGCGCCAGCACCTAACAGCAGCAGCGCATTGGAGCAGATTTCGACAGCAGACGGCATAGAGACCCCGGCAGATGAAAAAATGCCCCACCCGCCGAAACGGGCAGGGCAAAAGTCACTTAGTTGTTGTCAACGTAAGTGACGCGCAGCGAGATGGTGCCAGCTGCATCAGCAGCAGCAGTCAGCGTTGCAACAACGTCGTACCAGACACCCGGATCAGACGTCAGGCCAAGAGCTGACCAGATCGGCTTCTCGATGTCCTCGACGCCATAGACGGCAGACTCGTGCTGGATTTCAGTGCCAGCAACAGCGCCATCCTTCAGCGACACAGCAGAGCCGAAGAAGTCGGCGTCTACCACAGCGCCGCCATCGGCAGCAGTGCGATACAGGCCAAAGTCAGCGATGGTGGTCGAGCCGATATCGTCGCTGTACAGCTTGACCTGGTCGATATACCAGCTGGAATGAACACGACAGATGCGATAGGTGCTGCCGATGTCATCGCCGTTGGTGGTTTCGACAGTGCCGACAGAGCGCTTGATAGCGCCGCCAGACAGGCCGAGCTTATTCAGGGTTGCAGGGGTCGCGTCCGCATTGGTCACGACGGTGGATTTCACGGCTACTACGCCCATGGTATTTACCTCACTCGAAAGGGGTTAAGGGGTGGTTGCCCACCCCCTCTGTCTTACGCCTCGTAACAGGCGATCTCGACAACTTTTTCTTCCTCAACACGAACCGCGCCGATTGCCATCTTGGCGTAAACGCGAGTGTTGAAGCCCTTGCCCGGGTCTTTGCCGACATCGACCTGCACGTCGCGCCCAACGCCAAGCACAACGCCAGACTTGGCCCATGCGTAGCAGTAGCGGGTGTTGCCGCTGCGGATCTGGCGTTCGCTCGGGATCATGTTGAAGCCGAACAGCTTGGCGCCCTGGATGTTGCCGGCCTGCAGGCTCAGAACCGTGTTGATCTCGCTGTTGGTCAGCGTGGTATCGGTCAGCAGGTTCTGCAGCTGCACGTTGCCATAGGCCAGATACAATTCCTCGCCAGCTTCCTCGTCGCACTCGTTCTTGCGGAACAAGGCGCGGGCTGCAATCAGCTTGGCTTTGGTCAGGCCGTTGGTGCCGTCAACCAAAATCTTCTGGGTAGAAGGCAGGGCAACAGTGGATGACGCACCAGAACGGGCAGAGCCGCCGAGAGCGCTGATGATGACGCTGTCCTTGGCACGGTTCAGGGCATTAACCATGGCCTTGACATAGTCGCTTTGCGGGTCAACCAGCATACGAACCTTGTCGAGGTCGTCGATCATGTCGCCATCTTCCCAATCGTACAGATCCACAAAGCGAGTGGTGTGCGGCTGGTCGTTCAGCGGGGTATCGGCGTGACGGTTCAGGCGCTGCGATGCAGTGCGCTGGCCGAGACGGTTGATGGATTTGCTCATGCCGACGATGCCGGATTCAACAGTCACAGCCGACTCAAAGCGGCTGCCCTGCTGTTGGGCGACGTGCATGAAGTTGTCCGCAAACTGCTGGGCAAAAGCTTCAGGGATTTGTGCTGACATAGTCAGGTCTCCGAAAAAAAGGTTTTGGTTGTCGCCTTTCGTTCGGTTGTCTGCACAGCAGGCCGAGAAATCCGCGCAGGTAGGCGAGTCCTGCCTGGCGCGCTTGGGGTTATCTGAAAAAGATCAGGCCGCAAGACTGTCGCCAGTCGATGCGGCCATAATGGTTTTAGTGTGTGATCGGTTTCCCGATTATTGGCGAGTCACCCGCATAACGCTGTTTGCTGGCTTGTTGCCATACTTGCGCGCATACAGCTCGTCCTTTTCCTGCAGCAGCTTCATGCGGCGCGGGTCGTTCTTCGGCAGCGCACTTATCTGGTCTTGCAGCTCGGCCACCTTGGCGCTGAAGTCCAGACCATCCGGCACAGACAGCTGCGGCGGCGGCGAGTCCTCGCGCATCTCGTGGCCGACCTTGGCCAGAAGCTGGATAATGTCAGGGTCGTTGCCGTATTTGCTAACCAGGCGCTCCGCATCGTCGCCGGCCAGCGTGGTCAGAGCCTTGTAGGATGCCTGCAGGTTCGCGGTGTACTCGCTTTCGCTGGCCCACACCTGGCGCAAAGCTTCCTCGGTCTGCTTGGCGTCCAGCACCTGACCGCCCTGCACAATGTTTTGCTGGCGCGTCAGGAACTCGTCAAGCACAAACGAAACCTGGTCGTTTGTCATGCCTTTGGCATGGGCAGACTTCAGGAATCCTTGATACAGCGGGTCAGCCTTGATGGCCTCGAAATCAAAGCCTTCAACAGTGATGGCAGGCTCGTATTCCTCTGGCGTCTTGGGCGGGATGTCGCCGGCACCCATGCGCTTTTCGAGTGCGCGGTAGGTCTCGGCCAGTTTCTTGGCGCTGGCCTCTATGTCAACGCTGCCATCTTCTTTGGCTACGCGGTGTTTTTCCGGCAGCCAGTCGTTAGCCGGCGCTCCCTGTTCCTGCGTTTGAGTAACGCCGCCCAACAGCGTCTGCGGCTGTTCGGTCGTCGTGGCTTCATTGGTCGTTGTCGCTGCTGCTTCCGTCATCGGTTACCCCGTTGGCTTGGTTTATTTTCCCTAGAATGAAATGCACGACACTGCCGCGCCCTGCTCGGTACGCGGTCTCCCTGTCACCTTCCAGCCCGCCGGCCACATACGGATTGCCGCCAAAGCGGGCCACAAGATCTTCAAGAATCAATGCACCTTCCGCGTGTCCCTCAAAGACACGGGCGTACATTTCTGGCGTTACCTGGCGCATCAGATCGTAACGGTCACTTGTGCGCCTGTGCCGCTGATGGCCGTGCAGTTTGCCCGCACTAACTTCCAGCCGGCGTTGATGTTGAAGCCGTCGGTGTTGGTGCCAGTGGTCACCGTCGTCGCCAGTGTCAGCGAGAACGTGCCGGCCACAACCCAGTAAGTGCCGTCGTTGCTGACCTCGATATTGATGGTCGCAGCGCCCGCGCCGCTGGACGTCTTGCCCCAGGCAAACACGCTATGGATACCCCTGCCCAATTCGTAGGCAGTGCCAGCGCCAGTAGCAGTTGCTGCATTCAACAGTGTGCGCTTGTCCTCGCCCATGCGGGCAGTGATGCCGCTTGCGCCTGCTTCAGCTGTGAAACCTGTCATGTTATTGCCCCATTGCTTGCTTAATCATGTCCGGCGCGGCTTGCTGCGCCACCTGTGCCAGCATCATTTGCTGCTGTTGCTGTTGCTGCTGCTTGGCCCTCTGCTCTCGCAGCTCGGCAACGTCCTGCTCTGACCGCATAACCTTCATCGGCACACCCAAGCCGTCACCAGTGATGCGCGCCATTTCCTCGAAATCGACAAGGTCGAGGACGTCAGGGCTAATCTGTGCCAGCTGGCCAAGGTTTGCGGCAAAGCGCTCGACCGCTGTAACGTCCTCCAGCTTCTGCGCGCGCGCCAGCGGGCTGATGTAGCGGATAGAGAAATCACGGCCTGCCAGCGATTGCGGCGGCGGAGTAAATACCCCTGCGCGGTAGGCAAGGCCGAAACAGCGCTCGATAACACGCTGCAGGTATTCGGCATTGAGACGGCCATATACAGGGCCAAGCAGCTGGCGAATCAGGTTGACTCGCACGTGTACTTCCGTGGCCGTCATAGCAGGGCCGTCCTGCGGCTGCAGCTGGTCGGCCATAAGGATTTTGCGGATTGCCGCCTGGCTCTGCCTGATTTCTTCCTGCGCCAGCTGCCACGATCCGGCAGGTTGCAGCGGCTTCATGCTGTCAACGCTGTTGGCAACAATGACTTTGCGCGGCCCAACCTTGATGGTGCGCGGGTTCAGGACTCCGTCGTCCTCTGCGATCCACATGCCAGCAATGGTCATCTCGGCAGACGCCAAGTGCATCCGCTTCAGCTCGTTCAGCATGTTGGCTTCGGGAAGCGCGTCGGACAGCGGGCCTACTGCGTACGGAGTGCCAGGCACACGCAGCCAGCGCGGGACTGCACAAGGGAACTCGTGATAACCGGACTCCCTGACAACCTGCTTGGTGTTCTTCTCCACTGTGATGGAGCTGAATGGCAGGTTTTTAGCCATCTTTGCGCCAGGCTTTCCGTCCTTGCGCGGTTTGATTTCCAGCACAAACGTGAACTTCTCGTCTGGCTTCTTCTCGGCGCACTCCTTGACCTTGCCGCTGACTGCATTGCCATAGGTGGCAACGGCCTGCTCGGCTGTCAATTCAAACTCGCGGTAGATGGTGTCGATGATGCCTGACTGCGTAGATGCTGCCGCATAGACGGAAGCCAGCGGCCACTGCTCGAAATACAGCCCGCCCTTCTCGGTGTTCTCGTCGATGTACAGGCAGAACCAGCCGGCGCAGACGGCGTCAATGATGGCCTCGAAAGCTTCGGCGTCAAAGTTGCTGGCGTGGATGTTCTCGAACAGAACCTGTGCCGCATCATCCAGCCAGCGGCGCTCGTCCTGCGATTCCCTCTGCCCAACATCTAGCGCGAACCAGCGCGAGTTGGCCGGCGTCAGGCCGGACATGATGTTACTGGCCAGCGTCCTGACTGCGTCGGTGGTGACAACGTCGAGTATCTCGGCCTTCTTGCGCTGCGCCTGATCGGCGTCAATGGTCGAACCGAAGCCGCTGGCACGGTGCGGGTAGGATGCGTTGAAGCAATCCTCCCAGACTTTCTCCACAGGCCGGCGAATGCCCTTCAGGGCTTCCAGCCTGCGGATAATGGTTGCGCCAGCGCTCATTAGCTGCCCAGGCGCTGCTTGCCGACAGCTTGCGCCAGCAGTGTGTTTCCAGTGCCTTCAACGCCAGCAGCTCCACGGGCCAACAGTGTTGACTTGGCCTTACGGGCGCGGATAGCAGCCAGCTCCTTGTTGGCCTTCTTGGCTGCTTCGGCGGCTGCCTTGCGGGCGTCTGCCTTCGGGTCGCGGACTACAACGTCCGGCGTTTCTGGTGACGAGCTGCACATTACCTGCCACCTCCCGGCACAGATGACGGGGCCAGCCAGCCCTCAGCAGTCAAAACCGCTTGGCTGATCGTGCTGGAATCAATGGCTTCTGACGCGGGCAGGTCGCTTTGCATCTGCGGCTCTACTGCCTGAACAGCAGGAGCCTCGCCGGGAACGGCAACGCGGCGCTTTCTGGTTGGTGTCTCTGACATGGCACGGCGCTTTCTGGTTGGTGGACGTTGCCATGCTGCCCGCCCGAGCTGATCGGATTCCCGATTGTTTAGAATATCCGGCTGGTTTTTGTCTCGGTTGCCAGCGGGATCGGCGCACAAATTTCCTGCCAGAGGATTATCAGCTTGTTGCCGTCGCTGTATCTCGGCTCTGCCCCGTCGTTCTTCCAACCGATCAGCGTGGATTGAGCCACGCCTATGCGCGACGATATGTCGTGCGTACTGAGGCCACGACCGTTCAGGTCTGCGATGATGCGGAACCAGTCAACACGTTTCACTTCCATGCCATCCCCCCGAATGGTGAAACCGCGCGCGCGATTATTGAACAGTGTTCATTAACTGACAAGACCGATGGATACCAGTGCCTGCCCCCTGACCTCTGCCATCATCTCGACCCGCAGCCGCTTGATCTGGCTGTCATCTGCCCACGCCCCCGCGTGAGTCATGGCGTCGAGCAGGGCTTTCAGCGGGTTGTCGATGTCCCGCTTGCGCTTGTCTGGCGGGTACAGGTAGACCGTAACAGACAGGTTGCCGGTTATTGGCTCGGCCAGTTTGATAGTGGCCTTGACGGCTTCCCGGTACTGGATGCCTGCGTCCGTCACGTAGACGATGGGCCGGCGACCGAATACCCGGTGCCGCCAGTAGGTGTTGACGCTTGGCGGGTATGGCAGGGCGAACATGACTTCAGGCTGCATGGTTTGGCTCCTTCAGCAGCTTCAGGCACTCGGCAAGTAGTGCCTCCTGCTGGCCATACTGAGCCTCGAAGGCGGCCTTGTTCGGGTGAACAGCCGTCAATCCTGGCGCTCCAGTCCCCTGTTGATGATGGCCGGAGCACAATGGAATCACTTTCTGGTGCGCTCCCGGCTTGGTGCGCCCGTCAATGTGGTGGATGCTTACCCACGTATTCAGGCGGCCGTCCTTGCGGCAGGCAATGCAGCCAAGCTGACAAAGCTCGTCCCATAGCCTGCGGTCTGCCCTTGATGGTGTGCGGCCTTTCATGCCTCGCCCCTGCGCTGCTTGGCCAGCAGCTTCCCGAGTTCCACGTTCGCGCCGTGTTGCGACATCCACGGCGTCAGGTGCTTTCCATGTTCGTCGGTCACACACCAGACAAAGTGCAGGTCGCCGTCGCCCGTCCAGTGCGTGGCCTTGTTCTTCAGGTGGTACCGCATCACGCCACCCACAGCAGGAAAACGCAGCCGAA
>CALMID010000465.1 GCA_937863915.1 uncultured Pseudomonas sp. | reverse complement strand
TCAGGACACCCGGCAACAGCAGCGGCAAATAGACGCGGCCAAACAGACGCAGGCCGCCGCCGCCGAGGCTGCGCGAGGCCTCCGGCAGGGACGGACGAATCCGCGCCAGACTGCCTTCGAGAGGACCGTAAGCCACCGCCATGAATCGGATCACATAGGCCAGCAGCAGTGCCGCCAGGCTGCCCAGCAGCAGAGGCTTGCCGGCGCCGCCCAGGGCCTGGGACAGTGGGATCACCAGCTGATTGTCCAGATAGCTGAAGGCCAGCATGATCGACACCGCCAGCATCGAACCGGGCAACGCGTAGCCCAGGTTGGCCAGCCCCACCAGACTGCGCATCGGGCGCGTCGGCGTCTGCCGCCGGGCAAAGGCCAGCAACAGCGCCAGCGCCACGGTGAACAGGGCGGCCAGGGCACCGAGGTAGAGGGTGTGGCCGATCAGGCCGAGGTAGCGCTCGTCGATATCGAAACGCCCGCGCTGCCAGAACCACACCAGCAGCTGCAGCAGTGGCACCACGAAGGCACAAAGGAATACCAGCGCACACCAGCTGCTCGCGGCCAGCGCCTTCCAGCCGCGCAGGCGGTACAACGCCTGACTGCGCGCGCGCTCCTGCACCGGGCGGGTGGCACCGCGGGCGCGGCGCTCGCCATAGAGCACCAGCATCACCGCCAACAGCAGCAGACTGGCCAGCTGGGTCGCACTCTGCAGGCTGTAGAAGCTGTACCAGGTCTTGTAGATGGCGGTGGTGAAGGTATCGAAGTTGAAGGCTGCCACCGCGCCAAAGTCGGCCAGGGTTTCCATGATCGCCAGCGCCAGACCGGCACCGATGGCCGGCCGCGCCATCGGCAGGGCCACGCGCCAGCAGGCCTGCCAGGGCGACAGCCCGAGCACCCGCGCCGCCTCCATCAGCCCCCGCCCCTGAGCCAGGAAAGCACCACGGGCGAGCAGGTAGACGTAGGGGTAGAACACCAGCACCAGCACCACGATCACGCCGCCGGTAGAGCGCACCCGCGGCAGCCTGAGCCCACTGCCGAACCACTCGCGCAGCAGCGTCTGCACCGGCCCGGCGAAGTCCAGCAGGCCAATGAAGACGAACGCCAGTACATAGGCCGGAATGGCAAAAGGCAGCATCAGCGCCCAATCCAGCCAGCGCCGACCGGGAAATTCGCACAGCGCCGTGAGCCAGGCCAGGCTCACCCCGAGGCCGACCACGCCGATGGCCACGCCCAGTACCAGCGTCAGGGTGTTGCCCAACAGGCGCGGCAGCTGGGTATCCCACAGGTGCGACCAGATCGCCGTATCCACCTCGTGCCAGGCCAGCAGCATGACCGACAGCGGCAGCAGCACCAGCAGAGCAATGGCGGCAGCGATGGGGTACCAGCGGCGCTGGGCGGGATGGGCCACGCAAGATCCTCAGGCAAAAAACACAACGCCCCAGCTTGAGCCGGGGCGCCGAGTATAACGGGGATGTTCCACGATTGAGCGAGCTAGAGCCAGGCGAGGCTCCTTTCAACGCAGCATGGCCGACGCGCAGCCAATCGTGCTCAGTTCCAGCCGGCGCGGTCCATCAGCATGGTCGCCTCGGCCTGACGCTTGCCGGCCACTTCCATCGGCACGCTGTCGGCCTTGAAGCTGCCCCAGGCGGCGACTTCGGCAGACGGTTTGACCGCCGGGTTGGCCGGGTACTCCTGATTCACATCGGCGAACAGGCTCTGCGCCTCGGCGCTGGTCATCCACTCCAGCAGCTTCTGCGCCTCGGCGGCGTGCGGGGCATGGGCGGTTACGCCGGCACCCGACATATTCACGTGCACGCCACGGTCGGCCTGGTTCGGCCAGAACGGCTTCACTTTCAGCGACGGCTGCTGCTTGTGCAGGCGACCGTAGTAGTAGGTGTTGGCCATGCCCACGTCGCACTGGCCGGCATCGATGGCCTGCAGCAGGGCGGTGTCGTCGGCAAACACATCGGTGGCCAGGTTGTTCATCCAGCCCTTGATGATGGTTTCGGTCTTGGCCGCGCCATGGGCCTCGATCAGGGTGGCGGTCAGCGACTGGTTGTAGACCTTCTTGCTGGTGCGCAGGCACAGACGGCCTTCCCAGTTGCTGTCGGCCAGGGCTTCGTAGGTCGACAGCTCTTCCGGCTTCACGCGTTCGGTGGAGTAGAAGATGGTCCGCGCGCGCAGCGACAGGCCGGTCCAGGCGCCAGTGCTGGAACGGTACTGGGCCGGGATGTTGGCCTCGATCACGGAGGACTTGAGCGGCTTGAGCACACCCTCCTGCTCGGCCTGCCAGAGGTTGCCGGCATCGACGGTGATCAGCAGGTCGGCAGGCGTATTCGCACCCTCGGCCTTGAGACGCGCCAGCAGCGGCGCTTCCTTGTCGGTGATGAACTTGATCGGCGTGCCGGTCTTGGCGGTGTAGGCATCGAAGACCGGCTTGATCAGCTCGTCGATCCGCGCGGAATAGACCACCAGCTCATCGGCGGCCAGGGCCGGGGCGGCAAGGGCAGAAAGACTCAGGGCAGCAAACAGCGACTGGCGGATCGACATGACAACAGCCTCGGCAGCAGGAAAAGTTGGCGAATGATAGTTACTCCCATTCGCCTTCTCAATCATCTTGCCAGCACAGCCGTTACCAGGTGTTGCGCGAAATCAAGATCGCGGCATGCGAAGAACTGAACTTAAGCGCGCGCCAGATCCGGCAGATCCCCCGACAACCCCAGCGCCTGACGGACGAACAGGCTCTTGGCCTCGGGCAGGCCGTCGACCCAGTTGAGGCCGGCATTGCGCGCCCAGCGCAGCGGCAGCGGATCGGCCTGGAACAGACGCTCGAAGCCTTCCATCGCGGCCATCATGGCCAGGTTGTGCGGCATGCGCCGGCGCTCGAAGCGGCTCAGGGTTTTCTCGCTGGTCAGCGACTCGCCACGCTCTAGGGCATGCTGCAGCACCTCGGCGAGCACGGCGGCATCGAGGAAGCCGAGGTTGACGCCCTGCCCGGCCAGCGGGTGAATGGTGTGGGCGGCATCGCCGATCAGGGCCAGGCCCGGCTCGACATAGCGCTTGGCATGACGCTGACGCAGCGGCACGCAGACGCGAGGGTCGGCCTGCTGCACTTCGCCCAGGCGCCATTCGAAGGCCTTGCCCAGCTCGCGGCAGAAGGCCGCCTCGTCCAGCGCCATCAGGCGCTCGGCCTCGGCCGGCACGGTCGACCAGACGATCGAGCACCAGCGCTCGTCGCCCTCGCGGTTGAGCGGCAGAAAGGCCAGCGGGCCGTCGTCGGTGAAACGCTGCCAGGCAGTCCGCTGATGCGGCTGGGCACAGCGCACGCTGGTGACGATGGCGTGGTGCAGGTAATCCCACTCGCGGGTGGCGCAACCGGCCAGGCGGCGCACCGCCGAGTTGGCGCCATCGGCGGCCACCAGCAGTGGCGCGCGCAGTTCACGGCCATCGCTGAGGGTCAGCAGCCAGTCATCGCCGCTGCGGCGCAGCTGCTCCAGACGGGCATTGGGCAGCAGGCCGATATCGCTGTCGAACAGGGCTTCGAGCAGGGCATCCTGCACCACGCGGTTCTCGACGATATGACCGAGCACCTCGGCATGCACGCTGGCCGCGGCAAAGTGCACCGAGCCGGTGCCCGAGCCATCCCACACCTGCATCTCGCGGTAGGGCGAGGTGCGCCGGGCGACGATGCCTGGCCAGGCGCCGAGACGCAGCAGCACACGCCGGCTGGCTTCGGACAAGGCACTGACGCGCGGCTCGAAGGGCGCGCTGGCATCGAAGGGTTTCAGGCTGAGCGGGCCGCCATCCAGCAGCAGGATGCTCAGGCCACTGTCCTTGAGCGCCAGGGCCAGGGCGCTGCCCACCATGCCGGCACCTACGATGATCAGATCCGCTCGCATTGCTGTTCCTTAAACCGCTTGCCGCACGCGCGGCTTGAGCCGCACATAGAGAGTCTTGTGCACCCGCGCTACCAGGGTGCCGTCGCCATCATGCACGTCGACGTGCAGTTGTGGCAGGTATTTGTCGCCGCCGGCGGTGTGCTGGCGAATCTCGTCGAGCAGTGCTTCGTCGATACGGAAATCCGCATAAACCGGGCCCTTGCCCGGCGCGATGAAGTCGATACTGGCCGCCTTGTCCCAGACGATGTAATCGCTGCCGAGGTTTTCCATGACCATCAGCATGAAGAACGGATCGGTCATCGAATACAGCGAGCCACCGAACTGGGTGCCGACATAGTTGCGGTTGTACCAGCCCAGGCCCATCTTCACCCGAATCTCGCGGAAGTCGCCGGCGATATGCTGGATGCGTACGCCCGCGCCCAGGTAGGGCGGGTAGAAGTTCATTGCCCAGCGCAGCAGTCGCGCCTTGCGGGCCAGTTTGGCTTGTCTCATCACGTCTCTTCACGGGGCGCCAACATGGCACCCTACAGCAGAATTTTTACAGCGGCCGCGTGCCGAGGCCCATGGCCTGACGGGCAAACCAGTGCTTGGCCGGAGGCAGCAGATCGAGGCCGAGCAGGCCCAGATTGCGCCCCGCCACCAGCAGCGGCTGGGCAGTGGAGAACAGCCGGGTCACCTGATCGGAAAAGCCCACGGTCATCTGCTGGTCGAGGCGCTGACGCTGCAGGTAGTCCTGCAGCACGCTGAAATCGCCGGGAGTCGCCGGGCTGTCCAGCAGGGCTTCGGCCAGCGCCAGGGTATCGCGCAGCGACAGGTTGTAGCCCTGCCCGGCGATGGGGTGCAGACTGTGCGCGGCATTGCCCAACACCACCAGATGCGGCCGCACCTGCTCGCTGACCTCGACCAGGCTGAGCGGATAGAGATGCCGGGCACCGACCTGAGTCAGGGCACCCAGGCGGTAGCCGAATACCTGCTGCAGCTCGGCGAGAAACTCGCGATCGGGCAACGCCGCCAGGCGCTGGGCATCGCTGCCCTGACGCGTCCAGACCAGCGCACTGCGGTTCTCCGACAGCGGCAGCAGGGCCATCGGGCCCTCATCGGTAAAGCGCTCGAAGGCCTGGCCCTGATGCGCCTCGGCCGTGCTGATATTGGCGATCAGAGCGTTCTGTCCGTAAGGCGTGGTTTTCACCGTAATGCCCAGCTGCTCGCGCAGCCCGGAGCGGCCGCCATCGGCCAGTACGGCCAGGTCGCAGTCGAGCTGGCTGCCGTCATTCAGGGTCAGGCGATAACCGTCGCCGAGTGCCTGCAGGGCCGTGACCTCCGCCGGGCAGCGCCACTCGACCACCTCGGCATCCAGCGCCTGCCACAGGCACTGGCCGAGCCAGGCGTTCTCCACCACATAGCCCAGCGCCGGCACGCCCTCGCTCTCGGCACTGAGACGGGTGGCGCCAAAGCGGCCGCGGTCGGAGACATGGATCTGGCGGATCGGCTCGGCACGGGCACTCAGCGCCGGCCACAGGCCAAGGCGCTCGTAGATCTGCCGGGTGCCGTAAGACAGCGCACTGGAGCGCGCGTCGTAACTGGGCTGGTAACTGTTGCCGGGGGCAAAGGGCTCGATCAGCACGATGCGCCAGCCACGCTGCCGGGCGCCCTCCTGCAGGGCCAGAACCAGGGATGCCCCAACCAGGCCGCCGCCGATAATCGCCAGCTGCACGCGGCTCATATCAGGCCGCCTGCTCGCGCGCGGCGGCCAGCAGCGCCTCGATCTCGGCAACCGTCTTGGGCACGCCGCCGGTGAGGATCTCGCAGCCGGCCTTGGTGACCACCACATCGTCCTCGATGCGCACGCCGATACCGCGCCACTTCTTCGCCACGCGCTCGTCGTCGGCGGCGATGTAGATGCCTGGCTCGACAGTCAGGGCCATGCCCGGCTCCAGCACACGCCACTCGCC
>CALMID010000464.1 GCA_937863915.1 uncultured Pseudomonas sp. | reverse complement strand
TGATGGTCGGGGCCATCGAGAGCGGCAGCATCGGTCAGTTCCTCGCCTTCGACCGCGAGGGCGAAGTGGTGGCCTTCTACTGAGCCTCGCGCTGCCACAGGGCGTAGTGCACCTGGCCGGCGTGCTTCTCCCGGTGCAGGCGCCAGTTGCCCGGCAGGCCGAGGCTGGAGGGTGCGTGCTCGCTTTCGGTATAGATCCAGGCGCCCGCCGCCAGCCAGCCGCGCTGTTCGAGTAGCTCGCAGGTCGGCTGCAGCAGGTTCTGCTGGAACGGCGGGTCGAGGAAGACCAGGTCGAAGGGCGTGGCGGTCTGTTCGCTCAGGTAGCGCAGGCTGTCCTGCTGCTGCACCTGGCCGCGTTCGCACTGCAGGGTCTGCAGATGCCCGCACAACGCCGCCACCGCGGCGCCGTTGAGGTCCAGGGCCAGGCCGGCGCTGGCGCCGCGGGACAGGGCTTCGAGGAACACCGCGCCGCTCCCGGCAAAGCACTCCAGAATCCGCGCCCCGGCGACATAGGGGGCGAGCCAGTTGAACAGGGTTTCCCGCACCCGGTCCGGGGTCGGGCGCAGGCCCGGTCCTTCGGGAACGGCGAAGCGGCGCAAGCGCCATTCGCCGCCGATGATGCGCAGCTGGCCCTGGCCGCCATGGGGCTTGTTGGCCGGTTTGCCAGCCGGTTTGCGTGTTGATTGGCGCATCAGTGCTCCGGAATGCCGGTCGGCTGGGCTGCCGGCTTGTCGGTGGGTGGCGGCAGCGGCAGCTGCGGCACCTGCGGGCCGGCGGTGACGACCAGCATGGCCTCGGGCTTGAGATGCTTGGCCATGGCGGCGCGGACCTGTTCGGCGCTGAGCGCCTGCACCTGGCTCATGAAGTCTTCCAGGTAGGTCAGTGGCAGATCATAGAAACCGATGGCGCCGAGCTGGCCGACGATATCGGCGTTGCTCGCGGTGGACAGCGGGAAGCTGCCGGCACTTTCGCGCTTGGCGTTGTCCAGCTCTTGCTGGGTCGGGCCCTTGGCCAGGTAGTCGCGCAGGATGTCCTGCACCAGCTTGAGCGTGCCTTCGCTCAGCTCGGCGCGGGTCTGCACGTTGATCAGGAAGGGGCCGCGGGCCTGCATGGCGGAGAAGCCGGAGTAGATGCCGTAGGTGAGGCCGCGCTTCTCGCGCACTTCTTCCATCAGGCGGGTACCGAAACCGCCGCCGCCGAGGATCTGGTTGCCCAGGTACAGCGCCGGCCAGTCGGCTTCACGGCGGTCGATGCCCAGTTGCGCCAGCAGGATGTGGGTCTGCTTGGAGGGAAAATCGATGTGGCTGGGGCCGGCCTTGGGCTCGCTCGGCTGCGTCATCTTGGCCAGCGCCGGGCCCTGGGGCAGGGCGGCGGAAACCTCGGCGGCAATGGCTTCGGCTTCGGCGCGGGTGAGGTCGCCGACCAGGGCGATCACCACGTTGCCGGCGGCATAGGCACGCTGGTGGAAGGCGATCAGCTGTTCGCGGCTGATGCCCGGGATCGACTGCGCGGTGCCTTCGCTCGGATGGGCGTAGGGGTGGCTGCCGTACAGGCGCTGCATCAGTTCGAGGTTGGCCAGCTTGCCGGGGTTCTGCTTGTTCATCTCGAAGCTGGCCAGCAGCTGGTTCTTGATCCGTGCCAGCGAGTCGGCAGGGAAGGTCGGTTGGCCGATGACCTGATTGAACAGCTGCAGTGCCGGCTGGCGCAGCTCGGGCTTGCTCAGGCTGCGCAGGCTGGCGATGGCCATGTCGCGGTAGGCGCCGTTGCCGAACTGGGCGCCGAGATCCTCGAAGCCTTCGGCGATGGCGCCGACATCCTTGCCGGGCACGCCTTCATTGAGCATGGCGTTGGTCAGCAGGGCCAGGCCGGCGGCTTCGCCATCCTGGCTGCTGCCGGCGGCGAAGGTCAGGCGCAGGTCGAACATCGGCAGCTCGGGGGCGGCGACGAACAGCACCTTGGCGCCACCCGGGGTCTGCCAGGTCTGGATCTGCAGGTCGCGGCGGGCCGGCGCCTGCTGGTCGAGGCTGCTCAGCGACTCCAGAGCGGCGCGGCCCTGGGATTCGGCGGCGGGTTGGCGCGCCACGGCGCCCAAAAGGGCGGCGATGCCGATCAGCAGGACGACGCCCAGCAGGCTGTCGCGCAGGGAATGACGGTCACTCATGGGCGGTGGCCTCCGGCAGGATGTGCGCGACGGTCAGGCGCGTGCGGGTGAAGTAGGTGCGGGCGGCGGCCTGGATATCGGCCGGGGTGATGCTTTCCAGGGCAGCCAGGTCCTGATCGAGCAGGCGCCAGGACAGACCGACGGTTTCCAGCTCGCCGATGCTGGTGGCCTGGCTGGTGATCGAGTCGCGCTCGTAGACCAGGCCGGCAATCACCTGAGCGCGGACGCGGGCCAGTTCTTCGGCCGACGGCGGGTTGTCCTGCAGGTCCTTGAGCTGGCGCCACAGGCCATCTTCCACCTGCTGCAGGGTCTTGCCGGTCTGCACGTTGGGTGTGGCGGAGATGACGAACAGGCTGTCGCCACGGGCGTGGGCGTCGTACCAGGTCGAGGCGCCGGACACCAGTTCCTCGCCGCGTTCCAGGCGAGCCGGCAGGCGGGCGCTGTCGCCGCCGTCGAGCAGGGCCGAGATCAGGCGCAGGGCGTGTACCGGCTTGGCGTCCTTGGCGCTGCCGAGGCTGGGGACGTTGAAGCCGTAGAGCAGGCTGGGCAACTGGGTTTTGAGGTACAGCGTGGTGCGCCGCTCACCCGGCTCGGCCAGTTCCAGCGGTGCCTTGGCTGTCGGCACCGGGCGGGCGGGAATACTGCCGAAATAACGTTCGGCCAGCGCCTTGACCTGTTCCGGCTGGACATCGCCGACCACCACCAGGGTGGCATTGTTCGGCACGTACCAGGTGCGGTACCAGGCGCGCAGGTCATCGACGTTCATGCGCTTGAGGTCGGCCATCCAGCCGATGGTCGGGTTGCGGTAGCCGCTGGCCGGGTAGGCCAGGGCCTTGAAGCGCTCATAGGCCAGCGAGGAGGGCTTGTCGTCGGTGCGCAGGCGGCGCTCCTCCTTGATGACCTCGATCTCGCGGGCGAATTCGTCGGCCGGCAGCTTGAGGCTGGCCAGACGGTCGGCTTCCAGCTCCAGGGCCACGGCCAGACGGTCGCTGGCCAGCACCTGGTAGTAAGCGGTGTAGTCGTCGCTGGTGAAGGCGTTTTCCTCGGCGCCCAGCTCGCGCAGGATGCGCGAGGATTCGCCCGGGCCGAGCTTGCGGCTGCCCTTGAACATCATGTGTTCGAGGGCATGGGACAGACCGGTCTGGCCGGCAGTCTCATAGCTGGAGCCGACCTTGTACCAGAGCTGGGAGACCACCACCGGCGCGCGGTGGTCTTCGCGGACGATGATCTTCAGGCCGTTGGCCAGGCGAAATTCGTGGGTCGGCTGGCTTTCGGCCGCGATAGCCGCAAGGGGCAGGCAAAACACGCCCAGAACTACGCCGAGGACGCGGCGGACAGTGACATTCATTGACGATAAGTCCTGTTTGATGGCCCGGGCGATACGTTCGCCCGTTGACGATGGGGCGTCAGGATACCCCATCCCCGTGCCAGAGCCGCGACTGTCATCGCGGCCGGCGCGCCATCCTGCTAGTCGATTACCGGGGGAGTAATGGGGCTGATACTTGTCTCAAGCTCCAGCAGCATGCCCCTGATTTGTGCAGCACTCATATTGAACGGATCGAAGTGCTCGCTGCAGGAGTATTTGAGGTAGAGCTCGCGGTTGTGTTGTTTTGCACCGGCCCAGCCCATGCTCCAGTTGGCATAACGTCGTACGCTGATCTCTTCATAGTCGAGTATGGTCAGCTCCTTGTGGCGTTGATCATCAGCCAAAAAGTTGTACAGCTCGTTCACCCTGTCTCGTGGTCCTTCCAATACCTGCAGGAAAATGT
This sequence comes from uncultured Pseudomonas sp., assembly GCA_937863915.1. Classification (GTDB taxonomy): domain Bacteria; phylum Pseudomonadota; class Gammaproteobacteria; order Pseudomonadales; family Pseudomonadaceae; genus Aquipseudomonas. The sequence goes on along the minus strand of CALMID010000464.1, from coordinate 1,204 downwards.
CGGCATTACAGCAGAGGATTCCGGTCAGGCCTTTTCTGGGGTTATTACGCTGAGAAGCTTCAAGAATTTCGCGGATAAGCCGTGAAGAAACGCCATTTAAGGCGCGGCTCGCATAGGTGAGACGGACGAGCATATGAATAACCTCGCAGTGTCCAGAGTGTGATGTACAGGGTTTTGTATAAGGATTTGTACAGTTTTCTTGGGCAAATATCACGGACAGATTTTTCCGCCGCCCCGATCCGGCTCGCTTCTGCGATCCATTTGAAGGATTTGCCACCGACTGCCTGGGCGGCGCAGTCAGCGCTGCGCGGGCGCTGCCTAAAGTGATAAAGTCGCGCGCATTAATTTTTTGTCGTGCCGGCTTTAATCATTCGCAGCTACGGGTTTTGCTCGGTGTGAGTGGTTGCACCAGGCGCGGTGCTGAGGAATGAGCCTGATAAGGCTCTTGGCTAGCTACCTTGGGGCGCGCATTCGACTTTCTGCGCTGTCTGCGGCCCCTTTTGAGATGACCCATGTTTGGTTCCAACGACGATAAGCAGTCGCCAGCCCCGGCTGGCAAGGCTTCGGCCGAGGCCGGGGAAAAAAAATCACTGTTCGGCTGGCTGCGCAAGAAGCCGCAGGGTGAACTGACGCCAGCGGCGCCCGTTGATGCAACGACTGCGCCTGCCGTCGAGTCTGCAGCGCCGACATTGCCGGGTGAGGATTCTGTCGCGCCGGCTGTCGTCGTTCCGGTCGAGCCGCAGGTGGGCGCGCCGCTCGCTGAGCCTGTTGCTGCGCCGATAGCGGCGCCCCCTGTCGAGCTGCAGGCCGTTATTTCCCAGGGTGAACCTGTTGCAGCGCCTGCACCGGTCGAGGCTGCTCCTGTTCTTGCGTCGGTTACCGAAGTGCCGGCCAACATTTCGCCCGAGCCTGGCGTCGTCGCAGAGCCTGCTTCGCCGGTTTCTTCGCCCTTTACCGACGCTGCTCCAGTGGCAGCCGATGAGGCACCGCGTCCTGCCTTCAGTCGCTTCCGCATCAATGCCGGTGCCGAGCCGATTGCCCCGGTGATGCTGCCGGTCGAGGTGGAGGTTCCTCCTGCGCCGGTTGAGGCGCCTGTGGCCGAGCAGGCCAAGCCCGGTGATAACCAGGGCGGTTGGTTTGCCCGGCTCAAAGAGGGATTGTCGAAGCCCAGCGCCAGTCTCGGCGAAGGCATGGCCAGCCTGTT
>CALMID010000463.1 GCA_937863915.1 uncultured Pseudomonas sp. | reverse complement strand
TTCTTAATCTCGATTTCATGGCAGACGCAGATCAGGACACCTTCTGGGTGCAGTTACTGGCCGATTTCCAGAAGGGACCTGGTGATCTTCTCTGGAAAATGAAGCCAAACCTGCAGCGGGCATTGGATGATGAAGACAACAACGAGAATGAAACCAGCATGATTCCATCAAAAGCCAGCCTCAATACCATTCTCTACGGCCCACCTGGTACCGGAAAAACCCATAACACCATCAATGAAGCGCTGCGGATTATCGACCCTGACTTTCTGGCGGCCAATATAGGTAAAGATATGCGCGCTGCGCTTAAGCAGCGGTTTGACGACCTGGTGGCCGATGGGCGGATACGGATGGTGACATTTCACCAGAGTTTCAGCTACGAGGACTTTGTGGAAGGACTGAGCGCAATCACCGACGACGACAAGGACAGTGAAAATGATGGCAAGGATATTAAATACGTTATCAAGCCTGGCATATTCAAGCGACTATGCGACGATGCCCGCACGCGGAGCGTTGCGCCGGATGTCGGTATCCGCGCTAACCCCCGCATCTGGAAAATATCGATTGATGGCACCGGCAGTTCACCCACCAAAACTTACTGCCTGACTCACAATGAAGCGAGGATAGGCTGGGGTAATACCGGCAACTTGCTCCTGCCATTGGAGGGTAACGACTATTACCAATCGCTAGGATCAGGCGACAAAGGTACGTTGCGCTACTTTTCCGAGGGCATATCCGTAGGCGACATCCTGTTGTGCATACACTCAGCAGAGCAGATCAATGCTGTCGGCGTGGTAACTGGCGAATACCGTTACGACAGTGCGGTTCCTTCTGATGTAAAACCGGACTATCAGCATGTGCGCTCCGTGCGCTGGCTTTGCAAAGACATCAAGCTGCCCATCCTGCCGCTGAATGACAACAAGTCGTTCACGCTTAAAACCGTTTATCAGATGGATCGGTTCACCTGGGGAGATCTGCTGGCCTATCTGGAAAAAAACAACATCCAGACCATCCTGCCAGCCGTCACTTCAGGCAATGCCATGCCGCATGTTTTGATTATTGACGAAATCAACCGTGGCAACATCTCGCGCATTTTTGGCGAGCTGATCACGCTTATCGAACCTTCGAAACGTGAAGGTGCTGA
>CALMID010000462.1 GCA_937863915.1 uncultured Pseudomonas sp. | reverse complement strand
CCTGCAGCCAGTCGCGCACGCTGGGTTCTCCCATGGCCTGCGGGCTGCGGCCGTGGCCGCTCAAGCGGGTGACGAACAGGTTGGCTCCCAGCTGGCGGGCCAGGTCTTCGCTCAGTGGCGCGGTTTCCTGGCGGCTGGCGGAAAAACCATGCAGGTAGACCAGGGCCAGATCGGTCTGCCGCCGGTCGGTGTGGGCCCAGATGATTTGCTTCTGCGTGCCGGGCACCAGATCGCTGAAGCGGGCTTCGCTCTGCGCCAGATAGGCGTCCAGATCGGCGGGCAGCTCCGGTTGTGCCGGCGGCGCTTCGACCGGAACGCGCGGGCCGCTGGCCAGTAGCAGGCCGAGGAGGGAGAGGCAGAGCAGGGTCCAGCGCAGCGTCTTGGGCATGGTCTTATGGCTATCAGGACGGGGGTGCCAGTGTGCGCAAGTCCCGCGTTTCTGCCAATCCCGGCGCTGGGCGCAGGTTGGTCTGGCCGCGTAAAATCGGCCCATCAAGCTTTCGGAGTTCCGTGCATGCCGCTGCGTTATCTGCGCGCCTATCCCCCCGCCTTGCAGGAGCAGGTCCGCCGTCTGCTGGAGCAGGGCAAGCTCGGCGATTACCTGCAGCAGCGCTACCCGGCGCAGCATGCGGTGCAGAGCGACAAGGCGCTGTATGCCTACACCATGGCACTCAAACAGGAGCACCTGCGCAACGCTCCAGGCCTGGACAAGGTGCTGTATGACAGCAAGCTGGACGTGGTCAAGCATGCCCTCGGTCTGCATACCGCCGTGTCGCGGGTGCAGGGCGGCAAGCTCAAGGCGAAGAAGGAGATCCGCATTGCCGGGCTGTTTCGCGAGGCGGCGCCGGAGTTCCTCAGGATGATCGTGGTCCACGAGCTGGCGCACCTGCGCGAGTTCGAGCACAACAAGGCCTTCTATCAGCTGTGCGAGCACATGCTGCCGGGTTATCACCAGCTGGAATTCGACCTGCGCGTGTACCTGACCTGGCGCGACGCGCAGCCGTCTATCCGACCAGCGTGACTGGTCGTCGGGCAATGGGCGGATTAGTCTGAAATTGAAGTCACTGGCGTTTCGCCAGCATGCATGCAAGGTCCGTCCGCGGAGGGCCTGTGATGACCAGCTCGATTGCCCGTCTGAGCCTGGAACAGCTGCGCTGTTTCAATCCGTTCGATTTTCTGACCCAGGCCTACCAGCAGCAGGTGCTCGACAGCCTGCAATACCTGACCTACGCCCCCGGTACGCCCCTGCTGCAGCGCGGCCAGCGCTCGCTGGCGCTGTATTACCTGCTCAGCGGCACGGTGGCGCGCGGCGAGGGCAGTGCGCGCATCCTGATTCATGGCGGTACGCCGGAGGCGACTCAGGCCCTCAATCAGGAGCAGCCGCACCTGTTCAACGTGACCGCCGAAAGCGAGGTGCGCCTGTTCAGCGTCGAGCGCGGCCTGCTCGATCGCTTGCTGAGCTGGAGTCAGGGCGGGGCCAATTACCAGGTGCAGAACCTGGCCGAGAGCGAAGAGCAGGACGAGGATGGCGACTGGCTGGGTAAACTGCTGGCCACCCCGCTGTTTGGCCGGCTGGCGCCTTCGCAACTGCAGACCCTGCTGGCGCGCTTCGAGTACCTGACGGTCAGGGCCGGCGACAGCGTGGTGCGCTATGGCGAGCCGGGCGAGCACTTCTATGTGCTCAAGCGCGGCCGCGCCCAGGTCAGCCTGCCGGGTGCCGAGGCGGGCGCCGTGCTGGAGGTGGGCGACTTTTTCGGCGAGGAGGCGCTGGTTAGCGGTGCGGTACGTTCGGCCAATGTGACCATGCTCGAGGATGGCGAGCTGGCCCGCCTGGCCCGTGAGCCCTTTGTCGAGCTGGTACGACCCAGCCTGATCCCGCAGATTAGCAGTCGGCAGCTGGAGCAACTGACGGGGTTCGGCAGTCGGGCCTACCTGCTGCTGGATGTGCGTCTGCCGCTGGAGTATCGCCAGGGCCATCATCCCGGTAGTCTCAACCTGCCGGTATCGCGTCTGCGTGCGCAGGCCGATAGCCTGGCGCGGGATACCGTGTACGTGGTGACCGACGAGGGCGGCATTCGCAGCGAGCTGGCGGTGCACCTGCTCAATCAGCTGGGGTTCGAGGCCTACCTGCTGGACGAGCAGCCGGGGCAGCCGCCGGTGGCTGCCTGATCCACGCTCGATTCGCGGCACCGGGTCGCAGCCTGGACGGCCCGCTTGTGCTTGAATTCACAGGTCGTTCGCCGTGTGGCGATGCCGGAGTCCTGATCCATGATTGCGCCTGATTCACCCTCGCCTGCAGGCAACCCATTGCGGGCCCTGCAGCGTCATCGCCTGGGGCAGTTGCTGAAGATTCTGCTGGTGGCGGTGAGCCTGATCGGCCTCTCCAATCTCTATTTTGCCAATTGGCTGACCCTGGCCCTGCTCGGTCTGGCGGGTGGTCTGCTGTTCGGCTCGTACCGCGTGTTGCTGCGGTGGCGTGCGGTTGAGGCCGCGGCCCTGATGCTGTGGACCCTGACCAGCCTGGTGA
>CALMID010000461.1 GCA_937863915.1 uncultured Pseudomonas sp. | reverse complement strand
GCGACAGCAGGCGGTTGGCAGTGCCGGCCACGGCATTCTGCTCATGGATGATCAGAGGCACGCCGTCCAGTCGCGCGGCGAGGCCGCCCGGCCCGGTGACATAGCCACCCATGCCGAGCACGCAGACCGGCTGCAACTCACGCACGATACGGCGCGCCTGCAGCAGGGCACGGAGGATATCGAACGGCGCCTTGAGCAGAGACTTCATACCCTTGCCGCGCAGGCCGGACACCTGGATCAGGTGCAGCGGCAGGCCGGCGGCGGGTACCAGCTCGTTCTCGATACCACGCGGCGTGCCCAGCCAGTGCACGGCATAACCGCGCGCCTGGAACTCGCGGGCACAGGCCAGCGCCGGGAACACGTGCCCGCCGGTACCGCCAGCCATGATCAGTACGTTAGCGGCCATGACGAAGCTCCCGTACGGCCGACTCGTCGAAGAAGTCATCTTCGGAGAACTCCACTTCCTCGCTGCCCAGCAGGCTGCGACGCTCCCACTCGATGCGCAGCAGCACACCCAGGCAGGCGGCGCAGACCACCAGCGAGCTGCCGCCGTAGCTGAGGAACGGCAGGGTCAGGCCCTTGGTCGGCAGCAGACCGGTGTTCACTCCGATATTGATGAGAATCTGGCCGATCCACAGGAACGCCAGGCCGTAGGCGACGTAGGCCGAGTAGAACTGCTTGGCCTTCTCCGCCCACAGGCCGATGTACAGGGCACGCACGCCGACGAAGACGAACAGCGCCACGGTCAGCAGCGCGCCGACCATGCCCAGCTCTTCGGCCAGCACGGAAAAGACGAAGTCGGTGTGGGCTTCCGGCAGGTAGAACTGCTTCTGGATGCTGTTGCCCAGTCCCACGCCCAGCCATTCGCCACGACCGAAGGCGATCAGTGCCTGCGACAGCTGGTAACCGGCACCGAACTGATCGGCCCAGGGATCGGCAAAGTTGGTCAGACGCGCCATCCGGTAAGGCTGCGCCTGCACCAGAATGACCACGGCGACCACGGCGGCAATCACCAGCAGCAGGAAGCGCAGCAGCCCCACGCCGCCCAGGAACAGCATGGCACCGGCCGCGCCGAGCATCACCACGGTGGCACCGAAGTCCGGCTCCAGCAGCAGCAACACCGCCAGCGGCAGCAACACGAAGAACGGCTTGATAAAGCCCATCCAGCTTTCCCGCACTTCCTGCTGACGGCGCACCAGGTAGCCGGCCAGATAGACCACCACGGCCACCTTGGCCAGCTCGGAAGGCTGAATGTTGAAGATGCCGAAGCCGATCCAGCGCGAAGCACCGTTGACCTCACGGCCGATGCCGGGGATCAGCACCAGCACCAGCAGAGCCGCGCTGCCCAGCAGCAGCTTGCCGCCATTGGCCTGCCAGGTACTCATCGGCACCATCAGCGTGAGCACGCAGGCCACGGCGCCAATGGCCAGATACACCAGGTGACGCACCATGTAATACAGCGGCGTGCCGGACTGCGCGGCGGCCACTTCCGACGAAGCCGAGGTGATCATCACCAGGCCCAGGCCGAGCAGTGCCAGGCAGCCGGCCAGCAGCGGAAAATCGATATCGACACCACGCCCTCTGTTCAGCGGTGACGGGAAGGGGCGCAGAAAGCCGAGACCGTTGATCATGCCAGGGCCTGCGCTGCAGCGGCGAACAGACGGCCGCGCTCTTCGAAGTTCTTGAACATGTCCAGGCTGGCGCAGGCCGGCGACAGCAGCACGGCATCGCCGGCCTCGGCCAGCTCGGCGGCGCACTGCACAGCCTCGTCCAGGCTCTGCACGCGCAGCAGCGGCACCGCATCGCCCAGCGCCGCGGCCAGACGCTCGGCGTCACGACCCAGCAGCACCACGGCGCGACAGAACCTGGCCACCGGCGCCTGCAGCGCAGCGAAGTCGGCGCCCTTGCCATCGCCACCGGCGATCAGCACCAGCTTGCCGGCGATATCCGCGCCCAGTCCTTCGATGGCAGCCAGTGCGGCGCCGACGTTGGTGGCCTTGGAGTCGTTGTAATAGCTGACCCCGGAGCGCTCGCGCACCCACTGGCAGCGATGATCGAGACCGACAAAGCGCTGCAGGGTCGCCAGCATCGGCGCGAACGGCAGGCCGGCGGCGTGCCCCAGCGCCAGGGCCGCCAGGGCGTTGCTCTGGTTGTGCGCACCGCGCATCTTCAGTTCACGGGTCGGCAGCAACGGCTCGAACTGGAAAGTCAGCCACTTCTCGCCGGCCATTTCGGTATTGGGCTCGGTGATACCAAAGCCCTTGAAGTCCGGCTTGCCCAGGCCGAAGGTCCAGCACGGCAACTGATCGGCCACCAGCGGACGCGACAGGCCGTCATCGCGATTGACCACGACCTGCTGCGCACCACGGAAGATGCGGTGCTTGGCCAGGTGGTACTGCTGCATGTCGGCGTAACGATCCATATGGTCTTCGCTGACGTTCAGGCAGGTCGCGACCGTGGCATTCAGGCGCTCAGTGGTTTCCAGCTGGAAGCTGGACAGCTCCAGCACGTACAGCTCCACCTCATCGCTGAGCAGATCCAGCGCCGGGGTGCCGAGATTGCCGCCCACCGCAACCTTCTTGCCGGCCTCGGTGGCCATTTCGCCGACCAAGGTGGTCACCGTGCTCTTGGCGTTGGAACCGGTGATGGCAATGATCGGCGCCTTGGCGTATCGGGCAAACAGATCGATATCACCCGACAGCTTGACGCCGCGCGCGGCGGCCTCCTGCAGGGCCGGGGTGGCCACGGCCAGACCGGGGCTGACATACAGCTCGCTGGCACGGCTGAGGAACTCGACATCCAGTTCACCGCAGCGCACTTCCACCTCAGGGTAGTCGCGCTGCAGGGTGGCCAGCTCCGGCGGATTCGCGCGGGTATCGGCCACGGCAAAGCGCAGGCCCTGGCGCGCGAGAAAGCGCACCAGGGACATGCCGCTCTTGCCGAGGCCGACAACGATGCGGAATTGGTCGGAAGCGATCAGGCTCACAGGTCAGTCCTCAACGCAGCTTCAGGGTGGCCAGGCCGATCAGCACCAGAATCACGGTGATGATCCAGAAGCGCACGATCACGCGCGGCTCCGGCCAGCCTTTCAGTTCAAAGTGGTGATGGATCGGCGCCATGCGGAACACGCGCTTGCCGGTCAGCTTGAAGCTGGCGACCTGGATCATCACCGACAGGGTTTCCATGACGAACACGCCGCCCATGATGAACAGCACGATTTCCTGGCGAACGATCACGGCGATGGTGCCGAGCGCGGCACCCAGCGCCAGCGCGCCCACGTCGCCCATGAACACCTGCGCCGGGTAGGTGTTGAACCACAGGAAGCCCAGGCCCGCCCCCACCAGCGCGGCGCAGAACACGATCAGCTCGCCGGAGCCCGGCACATAGGGGATGAACAGGTATTCGGCGAACTTAATGTTGCCCGACAGGTAGCAGAAAATGCCCAGCGCGCCGCCCACCAGCACGGTCGGCAGGATGGCCAGGCCATCGAGGCCGTCAGTCAGGTTCACCGCATTGCTGGTGCCGACGATGACGAAGTAGGTCAGCACCACGAAGCCCACGCCCAGCGGAATGGCCACGTCCTTGAGCATCGGCACGATCAGAGTGGTTTCCACCGGGCTCTGCGCGGTCACATACAGGAACGCGGCGGCGGCAAGACCAAATACCGACTGCCAGAAATACTTCCAGCGGCTCGGCAGGCCACGGGAGTTCTTCTCGATCACCTTGCGGTAGTCATCCACCCAGCCGATGGCGCCAAACAGCAGGGTCACGGCCAGCACGGTCCAGACATAGCGGTTGGACAGGTCCGCCCAGAGCAGGGTGCTCACGGCGATGGCGGTGAGGATCAGCGCGCCACCCATGGTCGGCGTGCCCTTCTTCGACAGGTGCGACTGCGGGCCATCGTTGCGCACGGACTGGCCGATCTGGCGAATCTGCAGGGTGCGGATCATCCACGGGCCCAGCCACAGCGACAGGGCCAGGGCCGTCAGCACCCCGAGAATCCCGCGCAGGGTCAGGTACTGGAACACGCCGAAGCCGGTGTGAAACTGTTGCAGGTACTCCGCCAGCAGCAGCAGCATTAGTGAGTCTCCTCGGTGGATGCGCAAAGTGCAGCGACGACCTTGTCCATAGCCGCACTGCGCGAACCTTTGATCAATAGCGTGGTAGAGGGTCCCTGCTCGGCGGCCAGTGCAGCGATCAGGCTGGCCTGATCGGCAAAGTGGCGGCCTTCGGCGCCGAATGCGGCTACCGCATGGCGCATCAGCGGGCCGACGGCATACAGCGCGTCGACTTTGCCGGCCGCGTAGGTGCCGACGTCGCGATGGCCTTGCTCGGCCCATTCGCCCAACTCGCCAATATCCCCCAGCACCAGAACGGTGCGACCGGGGAAGGCGGCGAGTATATCAACCGCGGCGCACACGGCGACCGGGTTGGCGTTGTAGGTATCGTCGATCAGTCGCGCACCATTCGTCGCCATGCGAGCAACGGCGCGGCCTTTGACCGGTTGCAGGCTTTCCAGGCCCTGCCGGATCCCGACCAGCGGCACGTTCAGCGCGTATGCCGCAGCCGCTGCCGCCAGCGCATTGGCGACGTTGTGCAGGCCCAGCAGATTGAGCTGCACCCGCACCTCGCCCGCCGGGCTGTGCAGGGTGAAGGCAGGGCAGCCGCGCGCATCATGCTCGATGGCACTGGCATGGAAGTCGGCCTGGGCGTTGTTCAGGGCAAAGGTCAGCACGCGGCGCTCGCCGACACGCTGCCGCCAGGTCGCGAAGGCGGCCTGGTCCAGATTGAGCACGGCCACGCCCTCGGCGGCCAGCCCTTCGAGAATCTCGCCCTTGGCTTCGACGATCTTCTCCGGGCCGCCGAACTCGCCGACATGGGCATTGCCGGCGTTATTCAGGATGGCCACCTGCGGCTTGGCCAGCGCCACGGTGTAGGCAATTTCGCCGACATGGTTGGCGCCCAGCTCAATCACCGCGCTGCGGTGCTCGGGCGCCAGCTCCAGCAGGGTCAGCGGCACACCGAGGTCATTGTTCAGGTTGCCACGGGTCGCCAGGACCGGCCCCAGGGTCGAAAGAATGCTGGCGAGCATTTCCTTGACCGTGGTCTTGCCGGAGGAGCCGGTCACCGCGACCAGCGGACCGCCGAAGGCGGCGCGGTTCAGCGCACCCAGCTGCCCCAGTGCAATACGGGTATCAGCGACCAGCAGCTGCGGCAGCTCAGCACCCGGCACCTCGCGCTGTACCAGCGCGGCAACGGCGCCCTTGGCCGCCACGTCAGCCAGGTAGTTATGGCCGTCGAAGTTGGGCCCGACCAGAGCAACGAACAGCTGACCGGCCTCGATCTTGCGGCTGTCGGTGCTCACAGCAGCAAAGGCCACATCGGCACCCACTACACGGGCGCCGAGGGCATTGGCCACTTCACTGAGCCGCAGCGCTTTAAGCATGCTTCACCTCGCGTGCCGCCAGAGCCTTGGCCGCCTCTTCGAGATCGGAGAAATGCTGGCGCTCGCCGTGAATCTCCTGGTAGTCCTCATGGCCCTTGCCGGCCAGCACCACCACATCACCAACCTTGGCGGCGGCGATCAGCTGCGCGATGGCCTCGCCGCGACCGTGCAGGAACTGCACGGCCTCGGCCTGGGTAAAGCCGGCGCGAATGTCGGCAAAAATCTGTGCCGGTTCTTCCGTGCGCGGGTTGTCGTCGGTGACCAGCACGCGATCGGCCAGCGTTTCGGCAATCTGCGCCATCAGCGGACGCTTGCCGCGATCACGATCGCCACCACAGCCGAACAGGCACAGCAGTTCGCCCTGCACATGCGGACGCAGCGCCTGCAGGACCTTTTCCAGGGCATCCGGGGTGTGTGCGTAATCCACCACCACCAGCGGCTGCGCACCGCCACCCAGACGCTGCATGCGGCCCACCGGGCCCTGCAGTTGCGGCATGACCGCGAGAATCTCGTCCAGCGGATAGTTCAGGCCGAGCAAGGCACCGACTACCGCCAGCAGGTTGCTCAGATTGAAGCGTCCCAGTAGCGGACTGCGCAGCAGACCGGCGCCCTGCGGCGAGACGATGCGCGCTTCGATGCCGTCATTGCTGAAACGGGCTTCGGAGCAGTACAGGTAGGCATCGGCATTTTCCAGGCTGTAGCCAATCAGGCGCGACTCAGCGACATCGACAGCCAGCTGGCGACCGAAGGCATCGTCCAGATTGATCACCCGGCACTTGAGCTGCGGCCAGGCGAACAGCTTGGCCTTGGCGGCAGCATAGGCTTCCATGCTGCCGTGGTAGTCGAGGTGATCGCGCGACAGGTTGGTGAACACCGCCACATCGAAATCCAGCGCGGCCACACGGCCCTGCTCCAGGCCATGGGAAGAGACTTCCATGGCCACCGCACGGGCGCCGGCCTGCTTGAGGCGGGCCAGAGTGGCCTGCACGGCCAGCGGATCGGGCGTGGTGTGTTTGCCGCTCTCCAGAGCGTCGAAGAAGCCGACACCCAGAGTGCCGATCAGGCCGCAGCGCTCGCCGAGCAGGTCGAGGGCCTGAGCGATCAGCTGGCTGACGCTGGTTTTGCCATTGGTGCCGGTCACGCCGACCAGGTGCAGACCACGGCTCGGCTCGCCATAGAAACGCCCGGCAATGGCTGACAGTTGCTGGGCCAGCCCCTTGACCGGCAGAAGCTGAGCGGCGCTATCGCTCATCTGCGGCGCGCCTTCGCTTTCATAGGCCACCGCGGCGGCGCCACGGCCGATGGCGTCGGCGATATGGTCGCGGCCATCACTGCGGGTGCCGGGAATGGCCAGAAACAGATCACCGGCCTTGACCGCACGGCTGTCCAGGGTCAGCTCGCGAATGAGCGTCGAGCTCTCCGCCTGCAGCATGAATTGATTGAGCGGCATGGGCATCAGATGCGCCCTCCTTTGCCTTGCACCAGCGCCGCCGTCTTGCTCGCGGCGGTTTCAGCCGGGACGGGCGCTGGCAGATTGTCTGGGGCCACGTTCATCAGGCGCAGGGCGCCCGCCATGACCTTGCCGAATACCGGCGCGGCGACGAAGCCGCCAAAGTACTGACCGAACACGGGACGCGGTTCATCGATGATGACGATGCAGGCCAGGCGCGGATTGGAAATCGGCGCCAGGCCGGCAAATACCGAGCGGTAGCGTTTTTCTTCGTAGCCGCCGCCGGCCTTGGTCTTGTGAATGGTGCCGGTCTTGCCGCCCACCTGATAACCGGGCACCCGCGCCTTGGAACCGGTGCCGCCGTTTTCATCGACCACGGTGCGCAGCATCTGCAGAACCTGATCGGCCACCTTGGTATCGAGCACCTGAACGCCGGTCGGACGCTGATCGATGCGCGTCATCGACAGGGGCACGCTGAGCCCCCGGTTGCCCAGCACG
>CALMID010000460.1 GCA_937863915.1 uncultured Pseudomonas sp. | reverse complement strand
TGGTAATTTCAAGCTTTATGCGCAGCCAGATCGCTGCCCTGTTCGGCACCGCTATTCTGACCCTCCTGCCGGCGGTGCAGTTCTCTGGCCTGACTCATCCGGTTTCCTCGCTGGAAGGTGCCGGGGCCGCAATCGGCAGCGTTTATCCGACAACCTACTTTCTGATTATCGCCCGTGGTGCGTTTTCCAAGGGACTCGGCTTTGCTGATCTCCAAGCATCATTTGTGCCCCTGTTGCTGGCAGTGCCTCTTCTGCTGGCCCTGGCCACGGCCCTGCTCAGGAAACAGGAACGCTGAATGCGTGCCGCCAATATCCTGCACCTGGGCGTCAAAGAACTGCGCAGCCTGCTGGGCGACCCGATGCTGCTGACACTGATTGTGTATGCCTTCAGCTTTGAGGTCTATTCAGCTGCCAAGGCGATGCCTGAAACACTGCACAAGGCACCGATTGCCATTGTTGACGAGGACCGTTCGCAACTCTCGATCCGTATTGCCGATGCCTTTATCGCCCCGCATTTCAATCCACCGGCGATGATTACGCGTACCGAGATGGACAGACGCATGGATGCCGGTCTCGATACTTTTGCTATCAATATTCCTCCAAACTTCCAACGGGATGTCCTGGCCGGTCGCTCACCGGCCATTCAACTTAATGTGGACGCCACCCGGATGAGTCAGGCCTTCACCGGCAGCGGCTACATCCAGTCCATCATTACCACTGAAACAAGCGCCTTTCTGCAAGGCTACCGAGCCGACACCGTTGCGACTGTCGCACTGAACCTCCGGGCGCGCTTCAACCCCGAATTGAACCAGTTCTGGTTCGGTTCGGTGATGCAGGTTATCAATAGTGTTACCATGCTTTCCATTATCCTGACCGGTGCGGCCCTGATTCGTGAGCGGGAGCATGGCACGGTGGAACATCTGCTGGTGATGCCGGTTACCCCGTTCGAGATCATGGCTGCCAAGGTCTGGGCCATGGCATTGGTGGTGCTGACAACCACTGCCTGCTCGCTGACCCTGGTTGTCCAGGGATTGCTCAGGGTGCCTATCGAAGGTTCCGTCACCCTCTTTCTGGTCGGCACCGCCCTGCACCTGTTTGCCACCACCTCTCTTGGTATCTTCCTCGGTACCATCGCCCGCTCCATGCCGCAGTTCGGCCTGTTGATGATGCTGGTGCTGCTGCCGTTGCAGATTCTTTCTGGCAGCGCCACGCCGCGCGAAAGCATGCCAGACGCTGTCCAGTGGATCATGCTGGCTGCACCGAATACACATTTCGT
>CALMID010000459.1 GCA_937863915.1 uncultured Pseudomonas sp. | reverse complement strand
TTACGTGCTGGACGAGCCCAGTGTTCCCGATGCCGAATACGACCGCCTGTTCAGCGAGCTGAAGACGCTGGAGGCAGCCCACCCAGAGCTGGTCACGGCCGACTCACCGACCCAGCGGGTCAGCGGCACGCCGCTCAGCGCTTTTGCCGAGGTGCAGCATGAGGTGCCCATGCTCAGTCTCGGCAACGCCTTTGCCGAAGACGATCTGCTGGATTTTGACCGTCGCGTGCGCGAAGGGCTGGACCTGCCGGCGGGCGATCTGTTTGGCGGTGGTGCGGAGATCGATTACTGCTGCGAGCCCAAGCTCGATGGCCTGGCGGTCAGCCTGCTGTTTGTGGATGGCGTGCTCACGCGCGGCGCCACCCGTGGCGACGGCAGCACCGGTGAAGACATCAGCAACAACGTGCGGACCATCCGCAATGTGCCGTTGAAGCTGCAGGGCAGTGGCTGGCCAGCGGTGCTGGAGGTGCGCGGTGAAGTCTTCATGGCCAAGGCCGGCTTCGACGCGCTGAATGCCCGTCAGCTGGCCAGCGGCGGCAAACCCTTTGCCAACCCGCGCAACGCCGCCGCCGGCAGCCTGCGCCAGCTGGATGCCAAGGTCACTGCCAGTCGGCCGCTGGAGTTCTGCTGCTATGGCGTGGGCCAGGTGGTGGGCGAGTTGCCTTCGACCCAGGTGGCGGTGATTCAGGCGCTGAAACAGTGGGGGCTGCCGATCAGCAAGGAGCTCCGGTTGGCCCATGGAGTCGAGGAATGCCTGGCGTATTACCGGGATATCGGCGCGCGTCGTCAGGCGCTGGCCTATGAGATCGACGGCGTGGTGTTCAAGGTCAATGACCTGGGCTACCAGCGTGAGTTGGGCTTCCGTGCCCGTGAGCCGCGTTGGGCGATTGCCCACAAGTTTCCGGCCATGGAGGAGCTAACCGAGCTGCTCGATGTGGAGTTCCAGGTTGGCCGCACCGGCGCCGTCACACCCGTGGCGCGGCTCAAGCCTGTGCAGGTGGCCGGCGTAACCGTGTCCAACGCCACCTTGCACAACATGGATGAGGTGGCGCGGCTGGGGCTGATGGTCGGCGACACGGTAATCATCCGCCGCGCCGGTGATGTGATTCCCCAGGTCATGGCCGTGGTCGCCGAGCGCCGCCCGGCCGATGCGCGGCCGGTCGCTATTCCGCAAAGCTGCCCGGTGTGCGGCTCGCATGTCGAGCGCACCCAGTTGGTCAGGCGCGCCAAGGGCCGCGAGACCATCAGCGAAGGCGCGGTTTACCGCTGCGTCGGGCGCCTGTCCTGCGAGGCTCAGCTGAAGCAGGCGATCATTCACTTCGTCTCGCGCCGTGCTTTGGATATCGAGGGGCTGGGCGACAAGATCGTCGAGCAACTGGTCGATGTGGGTTTGGTGCATTCGCCGGCCGACCTGTACACCCTGCGTTACGAACAGGTGGTGGTGCTGGACGGTTTTGCCGACCTGTCCACGCGCAATCTGCTGGCGGCCATTGAGTCGAGCCGGCAGCCAGCCCTGGCGCGCTTCATCTATGCCCTGGGTATCCCGGATGTCGGCGAGGAAACCGCCAAGTTGCTGGCCCGTGCCCTCGGCTCGCTGGCGCGGGTTCAGGTGGCGCTGCCGGAAGTGTTGACCTGGCTGCCGGATGTCGGCCTGGAAGTGGCACATGAAATTCACAGCTTCTTCGAGGACGAGCACAACCGCACCGTCATCGCCCAGCTGCTCGAGCGCGGCCTGCAGTTGCAGGAAGAGGGTGAGCTGCATGCCGAGTTCTCGGCCTGCGCCAGCCTGGCCGAGCTGATCGAGAAACTGAATATCGCCGGTATCGCCACCACCGGCGCAAAGAACCTGGCGGACAAGGCCGGCAGCCTGCAGGCGGTGATTGCACTCAGTCAGGACTGGCTGGAATTGTCGGTCATGAAGGGCCTGACCGAGAAGGCCAAACAGTCCCTGCGCGACTACTTCGCCAACCCGGCCAATGTGGCCCAGGCCTCGGCCATCGAGCAGCAGTTGCGTGATTTCGGCATGCACTGGGACAGCGAGAAGAAACAGGCCGAAGGCTTGCCGCTGGCCGGGCAGACCTGGGTGCTGACCGGTACCCTGGAGCTGATGAGTCGTGACCAGGCCAAGCAACAGCTGGAAAGCCTGGGGGCCAAGGTAGCGGGTTCGGTGTCGGCCAAGACCCATTGCGTGGTGGCCGGCCCCGGAGCCGGTTCCAAACTGGCCAAGGCCGGCGAGCTGGGTATCGCGGTGCTTGATGAAGCGGCCTTTGTCGAACGCCTGGCGGGTTACGGCATCGTCCTGTAAACGACAAGGCCGCCTGATGGCGGCCTTGTCGGGATGCTTTCTGGCTTAGCCGTTCAGGCTGTCGCTCAGGGCCTTGGCCGGTACCAGCTTGATCACTTTCTTGGCGGCAATCTCGATCGCCTTGCCCGTCTGCGGGTTGCGTCCGGTGCGCGCAGGACGCTCGCTGACCTTCAGCTTGCCGATGCCCGGCAGGGTGATTTCGCTGTCGTTATCCAGCGCGTCGGCCACGATCTGGCTGAGTTGCTCGAGCACGTTGCGGACGCTGCTTTTTTCCAGGTCGGTGGCTTCGGCGATGTCGCCAATCAGTTGGTCTTTGGTCAGGGCCATGGTCGGAGATCCTTGTTCAGTGGCGAGGCGCCGGGTGGCGCGTGGCAGGCATTTCATCACTCAGCCGGTGCCGAAGCCAGCGCATTCTTGTCGCAGACAGGCATCTGCCGTTTGGCGAACTATGCTGAGAGGGTGTAACCCGTCTTCAGTCACGCAGGTGTCCTGTCATGTTGCAGTTGCTTTCCAACCTTGGATTTCGCAAGAAGCTCGCTTTGCCGATCATCATTCTCGCGTTGCTGCTGTTGTTGATCGGCATGCTCGGCATCCGTGGTGCCGGCGAGCTGCGGGGGGTGGCTACCGATCTGGCCAAGCAGCACATGCCGGCAGCCGTGCTGCTGCTGGATGCCGATCGGGACATGTACCAGGCCTTCCTGGCCGAGCGCAGCCTGATTCTGGCCGATGACCCGCAGATCCAGCAGGCCATCCGTGCCGAACACAGCGAGAACCTGCAGCAGGCTCGCGAGCGCGTGGCCAATGCCGCGAAGATGGAAAACCAGACCGAGCTCACTCAGCGCTTCAGTGATTTCGAGCGTCAGTTCGATCAGTGGCAGAAAACCTCGAACGAAGTCGTGGCCATGGCGACCTCCGATCGTGCGGCTGCGCAGGCGCTGACCATGGGTCGCAGCTATGACCAGTTCAGCGTGGCGCGCGAGGCGCTGGATCAGCTGTCAGGGTTGGTCGGTGAGATTGCCGGGAATGCTGGCCAGCAGGCTGTCGACATTGCATCCGAGCGTATCTGGCAGCAGGGTGTGGCCATCGTTCTGGGTCTGCTTCTCTGCGTGGTGCTGGTGGTGGCTTTCCCGTTGTTCGTCACGCGTCCGCTGGATCGCATGCTGGAGCGGGTGCGTGATATTGCCGAGGGTGATGGCGATCTGACCGCGCGCATCGATGTGCGCGGCAGCGACGAACTGGGGCAGTTGAGTGATGCCCTCAATCGTTTTCTCGAACGCCTGCAGGGCTTGATACGCGAAGTGCGTGACACCACAGCCGATGTGGCGGCGTCGGCCGGGGTGATGGCCAGCATGGCCGATGAAAATAGTGCGCTGATCCGTCAGGAACATGCCTCGGTCGATCAGGTATCGACGGCGGCGGCGCAGATGAGTGCGGCCATTCACGAGGTGGCTCGTAGCGCCCAGCAAGCCTCGCAGGCGTCGCAGGACGCGGAGAAGCTCTCGCGTGAGAGTGCTCGCGTGGTGACCGACAACATCGCCTCGATGCGCGCCCTGGCGGCCGAAGTGGAACGTGCTTCCGAGGTGATCGGCAGCCTGGAGCAGGAAACCAACAACATTGGCGCGGTGCTGGCGGTGATCAAGGGTATTGCCGAGCAGACCAACCTGCTGGCGCTGAATGCCGCCATCGAAGCGGCGCGTGCCGGCGAGCAGGGGCGCGGGTTTGCCGTGGTCGCCGACGAGGTGCGGGCCCTTGCCGCACGCACGCAGGAGTCGACCAAGGACATCCAGGAAATGATCGAGCGCCTGCAGAGCGGTGCGCAGAATGCGGTCAAGGTCATGCAGGGCGGTTCCGGACGGGCCCAGGAAAGCGTCGATCGTGCGGCTTCTGTGGAGTCGACACTGGCTCAGGCAGCACAGGGTGTCGATTCGATCAACGAGATGGCCGCGCATATCGCGGCGGCCTGCGAGCAGCAGAGCTGCGTGACCGAGGAGATCACCCGCAATATCACCGAGATTCGTGATTTGTCCGATCGCTCGGCGCAGACCTCGGCCCAGGGCGTGGATTCCAGTCAGCAGCTGTCGGCCACCGCCGGGCGTCTGGCCAAGCTGGTGGCGCGTTTCCGTGTCTAGGCAACATAAGTGCTTGAGGCGGTTGTAAGTTCTTCGCAAGCCGTTACAATGGCGCCGCTCGCTGCAATGGCGAGTGGCGTTATGGTGGGTCCTGTCGGTCCCCTCGCAACGATCAGCCGTGAACCCGGTCAGGCCCGGAAGGGAGCAGCCGCAGCGGTGACATCGTGTGCCGGGGTGTGGCTGGCAGGGTTCACCTCCAGTTTCAGAATCCTCACCTCTTTTTTCAGCTCTCTCTCCTGGTTCTAGTTGCCTGCGCTTTTTCAGCGATAGCGCTGC
>CALMID010000458.1 GCA_937863915.1 uncultured Pseudomonas sp. | reverse complement strand
TCAAACAGCTGGAGCAGCATACCGCGTGGGAAAGACGACGCTGATCAGCCACCGTTGGCGGCCTTTTCCGGCTGCACTGCCGCAGTACCAGCCTGCGCCGCAAAACTGCCGAGGTACTCGATCTTGGCCTGGTCGCGCAGCGGTTTGAGCTGCTTTGCCTGCAACTCGGCTACGCGCTTGTTCATCAGGTACTGCTGAATGGCAGGAGCCGCGTCGGCTTCGCTGACAGGCTGCGCCTGAGTAGCCAGCACGCGCAGCACACTGATGTCGCGAGTGTCATGCAGAACCACAATGTCGCCGACCTTGGCCTGATGCACTTCCTTGATGAAGGCCAGCGGCAACTTCTCCGCCGGAGTCGCACCGGTATGGCGACGCACCTTGCCACCCTTCTGTTCGATCTGGGCCTGCAAGCTCTCAAGGGTTGCGCCTTTGGCGACCTGAGCCTGAACATCGGCAAACGCCAGCTCGCTAGCCGGGAAGCTCAGCTCCTCCAGGTTGTACAGCTTGCGCTCAGCGAAGAGTTCGGGATTCTGGTAGTAGTAGCGCGAGATATCCGTGCGCTGCAGCGGGCCGGCGGCGGCCAGCACCTGCTCCATGTAGGCCCGAGCGAGAATCTCACGACGCGCCTGTTCGATGGCCAGCAAGGTCTTCGGCGAGCGATCGAGCTTCTCTTCCACGGCTTTGGCAGCCAGCAGCTCCTGATCCACCAGTCGTTCGAGAGCCTGCTTGCGAACACCCTCCAGCTCGGCTGGCGGGATATTGCCCGAGGAGCCCAGCACATGATTGAGCTGGTGGATGGAGATTTCCGTACCGTTGACCTTGACGGCCACCTGCCCGCTCGAGGTGCTCTGGCCACTCTCGCCACAGCCCACCAGGATGCTCGCCGCCAGAAGCGTCGCACTCACTCGCCCAAAACCGGCCGTTTTAATCAGATTGTTTCGCATCGTAGATTCCATCAATGGAGTGGGAGCTTGAGTCAGGCGCCTGCCAACTTCTTGCGACCCTCGGCCGACAGACTGCCCAGCAGAGTCTCGACAAACTCTTGCTGCAGAACGAAGGCCTCATCGTCGGCGAGACCGATCGAGGAGACCCGCACAATCATGCCATCGGGCACCGTGCCACGCAGTCCGTAGGAGAGCGCCAGCAACTTGGCCCCCGTGGCACTGGTGGCAATCTGGTTGCCGATGATTGTCCAGTAAGTCAGCGGCTCTCGACGCTGCAGACGCTGTGCGATCAGGCGACGTACAGGGTTTTCGTTTTGGGCAAAGCGGTCCGTGCCCTGCTTGCTTTGTTCGATGCGAAACCCACTGGCCGGATAGCAGACATCCGGGACGTGCAGGTCATTGGAGCGGCTCTGGTTTTCGCCATAGGCAATCGACAGCATGACGCTGCGGCCCGTCGAGCGCTGGATATAGGTACGCGCCAGCACCTGCTGATAAATACGACTCTGCAGCTCGCCCGCCTGCGGATTCACCACGGCAGCACTCTGCCGCTCATCCAGCTCCCAGCCGGCAAACTGGTGCGGGACCAGGGTTTCCAGATCAAGCGCGGCGCCCTGGTCGGCCAGGCGCACCGTGGGGCGAACACTCCAGGCCAGCAAAGCGGCCAGCGCCATGATCAACAGCAGACTGAGTGCCCGACGCTGCAGGATACTCATGCCATCACCTCACTCGACTTTTCGCGTACGCACAGGCGAATCAGTGAGTCGGTTCCGATCACCAGGATAAAGGCAGTGGCGAACAACACCATGCCGGAAAAACCATGCAGGTAGCCCTGCCCGACCTCATCACCGAAGTAGTAGGTAATCAGCGAGAGCAGCATGACCCGAATCACGTTGGCGGTGAACGAAATCGGGACGATCAGTGTTGCCAGCAGCGCATTGCGCAGCAGCGACTCGTGGCGGAACAGATTCAGATAGAGCAACCCCAGCGCTTCCAGGGTCAGCAGCGTATGCAAGCCGGCGCACGCATCGGCGACCAGCAACTGATACTGGCCGATTTGCAAAATCACCCCGGTACGCGCAATCGGGTAGCCCAGCCCGTAAAGGACCCATTCGGCACAATAGGACACGGCGATCTTCATCGGCATGGTGACCGCGGCGACCAGCAGCCCTGGCAGCGGGATCATGAACAGCATGAAGAACAGCGGAAACCAGGCCAGACGCAGCGCCCGCGGCCCGAAGAGCACCAGCAGAGCCCCGCCCAGAACCCAGATCAGCGAGCCCAGCTCAATAAATTCGATCGACTGGGAACGCCCAATCACATACAGCGCCAGACCAATCAGCAGCACCGCGCCGCCCACCCACAGAGCGGAGCGCTGCGCCGCTGCAGGCCTGCAGATAAATTCTTCTCCGGCCTGGCG
>CALMID010000457.1 GCA_937863915.1 uncultured Pseudomonas sp. | reverse complement strand
CATGATGGCGCGTTCGATGGTCTGACGGATCCACCAGGTGGCGTAGGTGGAGAAACGGAAGCCGCGTTCGGGGTCGAACTTCTCGACCGCACGAATCAGGCCCAAGTTGCCCTCTTCGATCAGATCCAGCAGGGTCAGGCCACGGTTGACATAGCGCCGGGCAATCTTCACCACTAGGCGCAGGTTGCTCTCGATCATGCGCTTGCGCCCAGCCGGATCGCCCTTTTGCGCCAGGCGGGCAAAATGGACTTCCTCTTCAGGCGTCAGCAGCGGGGAAAAACCGATTTCATTGAGGTACAGCTGAGTAGCGTCTAGGGCGCGGGTGTAATCGATGTACTTGTGCTGTTTGAGTGCAGAGCTGCTCTTGCCTTTGACCGCGCCAACCTCGGCGACTTCGTCGTCATCCAGTTCGATATCCTGCTCCAGCAGCAGGACATCATCTTCCACATCAAAATCCGGCGTTTCTTTGTTCTTATTCACAGCCATGGTCTTGCCATCCCGTACTGAATCCGATTGCGAGCACACACCGGGCTATCCCCCCTTGTGATGCTCGACCGACCTACGCGGACGACAAAACCCAGCGATCAGCGCTTGGGCAGGTATTGCAACGGATCTACAGGTTTACCCTGACGGCGGATTTCAAAATGCAGCTTCACGCGATCAGTACCCGTCGAGCCCATTTCTGCAATGGCTTGCCCAACCTTGACCTGCTGGCCCTCCCGAACCAAAAGCCTGCGGTTATGTCCGTAGGCACTCACGTAGGTATCGCTGTGCTTGATGATCACCAGCTCGCCGTAGCCCCTCAATCCACTGCCGGCGTACACCACTGACCCGCTAGACGCAGCCAAAACAGGCTGGCCCAAGTTCCCGGCTATATCAATTCCTTTATTCAAACTGCCGTTTGAGGAATAACGGCCGATCAAGGCGCCGCTGGCAGGCCATACCCAGCCACTGGCCGACTTCTGTAGCGGCACGTTCGCCGGCGGAGCAGTCTGGATCGCGGGTTTTGCCGGCGTATTTGTGATCACAGGCGCAACCACGGGCGCCACCGGACGAACGGGCGGCGGCATTGCGACAGGCTTGGCATTCCCGACAGACGGAACCGCTTTTGCGACCACCGGCACTTGACCACCAGCCTGATCGAAGCGGATTACCTGGCCAGGACGGATGACATAGGGCGCACCGATCTGGTTGCGCGCCGCCAGGGCCTTCCAGTCCCAACCGAAACGGAAGGCGATCGAATACAGGGTATCGCCGCGCTGCACGATGTACTGGCCGCCGGCAGCCGGCTGACGCACTGGCGCACCACCATGCCCATCGATGACCTGCGCCGAACCGCTCTGCTGGCTGCTGCTACAGCCAGTCAGCACAAGAACCAGCGCGGCCGCGGCCGTCAGGCCCAGGCTGCCAAATGGCCGCGCCTGATGCATCGCTACACTGAGTGCCAAGAGCGCTCCCCTTCCATTCATTATTTTTCTGTTTGCCTGCCAGGCCGTGAAGCACGGTCTCAGAGCAACGGCCCCTGCAGCAATGGCACAAAACGCACGGCATCCAGCACGTGCCGGCTGAAGCCATCTTCTTCGCGCACAATCAGCAGCAACTCCTGCTCATCGCCGGCGCCTACCGGAATCACCAGACGGCCACCGATGGCCAACTGATCGAGCAGCGCCTGCGGCACTTCAGCCGCGGCGGCGGTCACCATGATGCCGTTATAGGGCGCCAGCGCCGACCAGCCTTCCCAACCGTCTCCCCAGCGATACACCACATTGCGCAGGTTGAGTTCAGCCAGACGCTCCTTGGCGCGATCCTGCAGCGCCTGGATTCGCTCGACGGTAAATACCCGCTCGACCAGCTGGGCCAGCACGGCGGTCTGGTAGCCGCAGCCCGTGCCGATTTCCAGCACCTTGTCCAGGGGACCCGCCGCCAGCAGCAACTCGGTCATGCGCCCGACGATATAGGGCTGGGAAATGGTCTGGTTATGGCCGATCGGCAGCGCCGTATCTTCGTAGGCGCGGTGCGCCAGCGCCTCGTCGACAAACAGATGCCGAGGCGTACGGCGAATGACTTCCAGCACATGCGGATTGGACAGACCTTCCTCGTACAGGCGCTCGATCAGGCGTTCGCGGGTACGCTGCGACGTCATGCCGATGCCGTGGCGCTGCAGGTGATCGTTGCCACGCATCAGAACAGCCCCTCCAGCCCGTTGGCCAGGCCACTGAAGGCCTCGTGAAAGGTGCGGTCCAGCTGCAGTGGCGTGATCGAGACATAGCCCTGCATCACCGCATGAAAATCGGTGCCTGGCCCGCCGTCCTCGGCATCCCCGGCCACCGAAATCCAGTAGCCTTCCTTACCGCGCGGATTGACCACCTTCACCGGAGCCGCAGCACGGGCACGATGACCCAGGCGAGTCAGCTGCACGCCACGGATCTTATCCAGCGGCAGATTGGGCACATTGATGTTGAGTACGGTACGCGGCGGCAGGTCGAGCTTGTCGTGTCCCTCGACCAGCTTGCGGGCGAAATAGGCCGCCGTCGGCAGGTTGTCCGGCTGGCGCGAGATCAGCGAAAAAGCAAATGCCGGCAAATCGAGAAAGCGACCTTCCAGCGCCGCCGCCACGGTGCCCGAATACAACACATCATCGCCGAGGTTGGCCCCCAGGTTGATGCCCGACACCACCATATGCGGCAGCTCGGGCAACAGCCCATTGAGCCCCAGATGCACGCAATCGGTCGGCGTGCCGTTGAGGCTGATGAAGCCATTGCTCAGCGTGCTCGGATGCAGCGGACGATCCAGGGTCAGCGAACTGCTGGCGCCGCTCTTGTCCTGCTCAGGTGCAATCACCACGCACTCGGCGTAATCGGCCAGCGCACCGTGCAGCGCGGCGATACCCGGTGCATTCACCCCGTCATCGTTGGAAATCAGAATTCGCATGGATTGTCCGTCTGCCCCGCCGGCACCAGATCGACAAGCTCGCGCACCAGAGCGGTGGCGAAACATCCGGCCGGCAGAACGAATGCCAGTTGCAAAATATCAGGCTCGGGATAATGCCACGCCAGGCTGCCAATGGGGAGGCGCAGGATACGCCGTTCGTGCACCATGCCCGCCCTGACCAGCCAGTCAACCAGTTCAGGCTCAGCGGCAGCAATGCGCTGTTCCAGTGCCTGCGCGGCACCCTCGGCGTTACTGACACCCTCGCCCCACAGCGGACCGGTCGGATGCAGGTCGAGAATCGCCAGGCGCGGATCGCTGCACTCGGCCTCGCCGGCCAGAAAGAAACTGCGACTGTCGGTGAACGCCAGCAGATCGCCTACCTGCGCACGATCCCAGCTGGCCTCGGCGACCCGCTCCGCCAGCGCCTGATTGAACAGGTAGCTGCGCGCGGCCGAGAGCAGACGCGAGCGCAGATTGCGCTGTTCGGGCAGCTCGCCTCGCGCGGCAAACTGGCGCGCCTCGACGACATTGCCGCCGTTATGGCCAAAGCGCTGCAGGCCATA
>CALMID010000456.1 GCA_937863915.1 uncultured Pseudomonas sp. | reverse complement strand
GTCGGCCAGCTGCGCGACGGCATGACCATCGGCATTGGCGGCTGGGGTCCTCGCCGCAAGCCGATGGCGCTGGTGCGCGAGATCCTCCGCTCGAACCTGAAAGACCTGACCGTGGTCGCTTACGGCGGTGCCGACGTCGGCATGCTGTGCGCTGCCGGCAAGGTAAAGAAAGTCATCTTCGCGTTCGTATCGCTGGACTTCATCCCGCTGGAGCCGTATTTCCGCCAGGCGCGCCAGCAAGGTGCGATCGAGACGATGGAAGTGGACGAAGGCATGTTCCTGCTCGGCCTGAAAGCCGCTGCGATGCGCGTGCCGTTCATCCCGACCCG
Organism: uncultured Pseudomonas sp.; assembly: GCA_937863915.1. Classification (GTDB taxonomy): domain Bacteria; phylum Pseudomonadota; class Gammaproteobacteria; order Pseudomonadales; family Pseudomonadaceae; genus Aquipseudomonas. The sequence goes on along the minus strand of CALMID010000456.1, from coordinate 1,786 downwards.
CATCGGCATCGGCACTGACGTACTGAAGCACAACCCCGACATCAAGCTCATCCAGTCACCGTATGCCGACGGCCGCGAGTGGGTCGCCATGCCGGCGATCAAGCTGGATGCCGCGCTGGTGCACGTCGACCGCGCCGATGCGCGCGGCGTTTGCCAGATCAAGGGCCCCGACCATTACATGGATGACCTGTTCGTGCGCGCTGCTGACAAGACTTTTGTCACCTGCGACGAACTGGTCGACACCAGCGCCTTCCACTCCCCGGAAGAAGCGCGCTATGTGTTCTGGGAGCGCAGCGAAACGACTGGCGTCGTGCACATCCCCGGCGGCGCCCACCCGACGTCCTGCGCCCCGCTGTACGGCTTCGACACGAAGCACTTCAAGGAATACAACGGTTCCGTGAAGGAAGAAGGTGGCTGGCAGGCCTATTTCGACAAGTACATCGCCTGCACCGAGCAAGAATATCTAGAAAAAGTTGGCGGGCTTGATGCGATCAAGAAACTGCCACTGCCCGTGTTCTGATCAGGAGAAAAATCATGAGCGAATACACCCTCGTAGACCTGATCATTTGCGCAGCAGCACAAGCGTGGAAAGATGACGGCGAAGTACTGGCCACCGGTATCGGCGTCGTGCCGCGCCTGGCGGCATCCCTGTGCATGAAGAGCGTCAACCCCGACATCATGATGACCGATTCCGAAGCGTGGATCGTGTCTGAACCGGTGCCGGTCGGCCCGCGCGGCGACTACAAGCCGAAGTTTGAATCGTGGATGGGCTTCTCGCGCATTTTCGACAACGTGTGGGGCGGCAAGCGCCACGCGATGGTCGGCCCGACCCAGGTAGACCGCTACGGCCAGGCCAACATCTCGATGATCGGTTCCGACTACAAGAAACCGAAAGCGCAGATGCTCGGCGTGCGCGGCTTCCCGGGCAACTCGATCAACCACGCCAACTCGTTCTTCGTGCCGAACCACAACAAGAAAGTGTTCGTCGAAGGCGAGTGCGACATGGTCGCCTCCATCGGCTACAACGCCGCGCGCCTGCCGAAAGGCTGGAGCGTGGACGAGGTGGATATCCGCTGGATCATCACCAACCTGTGCATCCTCGACTTCAGCGGCCCGAACCACCAGGTCGCGATCCGCTCGCTGCATCCGGGTGTGACGGTCGAGCAGGTGGTCGAGAACACCGGCTTCCCGCTGCATATCCCGGCCAACATCCCGACCACGGCGGAACCGACAACCGAACAGCTTGCGCTGCTCGCGCAACTCGATCCGCACAACATCCGCGCCACCGCGCTGGGTTGAGAGGTAACGACCATGACCAAACCGACCGTCCCCGCCCTCGAAGGCTGGTTCACGCTCGATGCGGAAAAGCCGCACCTGATCGGCACCCAGTGCAAAAGCTGTGGCACCTATTACTTCCCGAAGCAATCCGTGTTCTGCAAGAATCCGGATTGCAACGGCGAGGCATTCGATGAAGTGCAGCTCTCGCGCACCGGCAAGGTCTGGTCGTTCACCAACGCCTGCTACCAGCCACCGGAGCCGTATGTGTCGGCCGATCCATTCGTGCCGTACACCATCATCGCGGTCGAACTGGAAAAGGAAAAGATGATCGTGCTCGGCCAGGCCGTGGAAGGCGTGGACGTGTCACAACTGAAGGCCGGCATGGGTGTGGAACTCGTGCTGGAAAAACTGTTCGAGGATGAACAGTCCGTGAAGCTGACATGGAAGTGGAAACCGGTAGCCTGAGGAGATAGATCATGAGTAACGAGATTGCAATCCTCGGCGTCGG
>CALMID010000455.1 GCA_937863915.1 uncultured Pseudomonas sp. | reverse complement strand
GCCGAGGTGATGGCTTACGCGCCGCAGCCGGACAACAGCCTGCCGGGTTACCGCGATGTGCCGCGCGAGCAGTACCAGTCGCTTACGGACAACCCGGTGCAACTGGTCAGCGAGCAGCCGGTGTCGACCTTCAGCATCGACGTGGACACCGGCAGCTACGCCAACGTGCGGCGCTTTCTCAATGCCGGTCAGCTGCCGCCCAGGGACGCCGTGCGTCTGGAGGAGCTGGTCAACTACTTTCCCTACGATTACCCGAGCCGCGCCGATGGCCGGCCCTTTGCCGTCAGCAGCGAGCTGATGACCACGCCCTGGAACCCGCAGACCCGCCTGCTGCGGCTGGCCGTGGCGGCGCAGGAGCAGGGCCTGGCCGCTTTGCCGCCGGCCAATCTGGTGTTTCTGGTCGATGTGTCCGGCTCCATGGACCGCCGCGAGGGCCTGCCGATGGTGCAGGCCACCCTGAAGCTGTTGGTCGAGCAACTGCGTACCGAGGACCGGGTGGCCCTGGTGACCTATGCCGGCGATGCGCGGGTGGTGCTGGCCTCCACGCCGGGTAGCGACAAGGCCCGCATCCGCGCGGCGATTGATCAGCTCAGCGCCGGCGGCGGCACGGCCGGCGCTTCGGGCATCCAGCTGGCCTACCAGCAGGCGCGCCAGAGCCTGCAGAAGGACGGCATCAACCGCATCCTGCTGGCCACCGACGGTGATTTCAATGTCGGCATCAGCGACTTTGCCTCGCTCAAGGCCATGGCCGAGCGCGAGCGCCGCAGCGGCGTGTCGCTGACCACCCTGGGCTTTGGCGTGGACAACTACAACGAACAGCTGATGGAGCAGCTGGCCGATGCCGGCGACGGCAACTACGCCTACATCGATACCCTGCAGGAGGCGCGCAAGGTGCTGGTGGAACAGCTGGCCTCGACGCTCTCGGTGGTGGCCCGTGACGTCAAGCTTCAGGTCGAGTTCAACCCGGCGCAGGTCAGCCAGTACCGCCTGCTCGGTTACGAGAATCGTCAGCTCAAGCGCGAGGACTTCAACAATGATCAGGTCGATGCCGGCGAGATCGGCGCGGGTCAGCGCGTCACCGCACTTTACGAGATAGTCCCGGCCGGCCAGAAGGGCTGGATCGAGCCGCTGCGCTATCAGGCTTCCGAGTCGCCGGCCAGCAACAGCGGCGAACTGGCCTGGCTGCGCCTGCGCTACAAGACCGTCTCCGGCGGCCAGAGCCAACTGATCGAGCAGCCGCTCCCGGCTCAGGTGGCGGCGCAACCCTCGGCCGACCTGCGCTTTGCCGCGGCGGTCGCGGCCTTTGCCCAGCAGCTGCGCGGGGAGCGTTATACCCAGGGCTTTGCCGGTGACGCGACCCTGGCGCTGGCCCGCGGGGCGCTGGCGGACGATCGCTTCGGCCTGCGCCATGAGTTTGTCCAGCTGGTTGAATTGGCGCAGAGCCTGCACAATCCAGCGCTTTCCACCCAGGATGCGGTGCAATGACCCCAGAGCCATCCCCGAGCGCCAGCGATGCCGCGCTGCTGCGACGCTACCGGCAGGGCGATGCAGCGGCGTTCGGCGAGCTGTATGCGCGGCATCGCCAGGGCCTGTTTCGTTTCCTGCTCGGCCTGTGCGGCGAGCAGGCCCTGGCCGAGGAGGTGTTTCAGGAAACCTGGCTGAGCCTGATCCGCACCGACAGCGATATCCGCCAGCAGGTGCAGTTCAAGACCTGGCTGTACCAGATCGCGCGCAACCGCCTGATCGATCACTGGCGTCGCCAGGGCCGCAAGACGGCGTTGCACGACAGTTACGACGAGGCCGAGCATGGCCGCGCCGATCCTGCCGCAGGGCCTGAACAGCAGTTGAGCTTCAGCCGCGACCAGCAACGCCTGGCCGCGGCGCTGGCCGATCTGCCGGCCGAACAGCGCGAGGTGTTCCTGTTGCGTGCCCAGGGCGATCTGGAGCTGCACGAGATTGCCGAACTCACCGCCACGGCGCAGGAAACGGTGAAAAGCCGCCTGCGCTATGCCTTGCAGAAACTGCGGCGCTTGCTGGGCGAGCCCGCCACCATCGAGGAGAAGTCGGCATGAGTACGCGTCCGCCTGCGGATCAGCCGCACCTGGCAGAAGAGGC
>CALMID010000454.1 GCA_937863915.1 uncultured Pseudomonas sp. | reverse complement strand
CGCCAATGCCCAGGATCTGGGGGCCGGCTTCGTTCTGGCCACCCACGACCTGGAGATCCGCGGCGCCGGCGAGCTGCTTGGCGACGGCCAGAGCGGGCAGATCCAGGCGGTCGGCTTCACCCTCTACATGGAGATGCTGGAGCGGGCGGTCAAAGCCATCCGCAAGGGCGAGCAACCGAATCTGGAACAGCCACTGGGCGGCGGCCCGGAGGTCAATCTGCGCGTACCGGCACTGATCCCCGATGATTACCTGCCCGACGTGCATGCCCGCCTGATCCTCTACAAGCGGATCGCCTCGGCCATCGACGAGGACGGCCTGAAGGAGCTGCAGGTGGAAATGATCGACCGCTTCGGCCTGCTGCCCGACGCCACCAAGAATCTGGTGCGCCTGACCCTGCTCAAGCTGCAGGCGGAAAAGCTCGGCATCCGCAAAGTCGATGCCGGCCCGCAAGGCGGCCGCATCGAGTTTGCCGCCAATACCTGCGTCGATCCGCTGACGCTGATCAAGCTGATCCAGAGCCAGCCCAACCGCTACAAATTCGAAGGTGCCACCGTCTTCAAATTCCAGGTGCCGATGGAGCGCCCGGAAGAACGATTCAATACCCTGGAGGCGTTGTTCGAGCGCCTGACTCCCTCTCAGTAAAGGACTGCCCCATGCGTCGCAACCGTTTTCTCGCCGCCCTGCTGCTCAGCCTGCTCGCCCCTCTGGCCTTGGCAGACCGACTGTATCAGATCGAGGTGATTGTCTTCCGCCAGGCCGGCGAACCGCTGCCCGCCAGCCAGCCGGCTCCGGATGACTGGGCGGCCAACAGCCAGAGCATCGACGGTTTTGCCCAGCAACCACTGGTCCTGCAGGGCGAAGCTGCCAAACTGACGCCAGCCAACGGCTATGAAGTGCTGCTGCATAAGAGCTGGAGCCAGAACGTCGGCATCAACCCGAGCCGCGTGGCGCTGAGCAATGGCGAGCCGCAACTGGGCCACTACCCGGTCGAGGGCACCCTGACGCTGCAGCAGAATGAAGTGCTAAATCTGGATGCCAGCTTCTGGGCCAACCAGTTCGACGCCGATGGTTTGCTGACCGCCAGCGAGCACCTGCAGCAAAGCACACGTCTGAAGGAGGGCACGCTGACCTATCTGGATCACCGCAGCCTGGGCGTGCTGCTGCGCGTCAGCCCGCTTTAACAGACCCTGTTGGCCGGTCGAAACTCCTGCCCGGCCTGCAAGCCAGCCGCCCGCGCCCAGTTGAGCGCCTCGAGACGATTGCGCACGCCCACCTTGCGGAACAGGTTATACAGGTGGCGCTTGACGGTGCTCTCCTCCACCCCCAGGCGCGCGGCGATCTCACGATTGTTCTCAGCCACCAGCAGCCCGCGAAGCACCTGCCACTCGCGGCGCGTCAGAGCTGGCAGCACAGCCGGCTGAGGCGTATGGCGGGCGCGCTGACGCTGGAAAGCTTCGGCCAGGATCGCCCGTGGAATCCACAGTTCGCCCTGCGCGATCAGCTCCAGTGCCTGCAGCACGCGAGCGGGTGCCTCCCGGAACGAAAGCACACCACAGACGCCGGCATTGAATAACAGGAAGTCGTCGCGAAAGGGTTCCTGGGCATTAATCAACAGCCAGCGTCCGCGTCCCAGCAGACACTCAGCCGGCAAAGGCAGGGCATGGCCCTGCTCAAGCACACGCAGATCAAGCAGTCCCAGGCTATCGGCGGACATATCGGAGAGGAGCGCATCGGTCTCGCCACGCAGCGCATAGCCATTGACCGAGAGGAAGTCTTGCAGCTCTGCAGTGGCAGGATCACGTGGAGCGAGGAAAAAGAGCGTCCTAGGGCTATCCGCGCTCGAATCACCCACGCCGGAATCAGTCGTTCTTGAAAGAGCCGTCCTTGAATCATCCATTGCGCTTCAGCCTCCTCTCACCCCCGTCCTGCTGGCGGGGGCGCATCATAGCCAAAGCCACGCTGGCAGCCTGCAGTTTCCGCGCAAACTGTCGAATGGTTCATTCTTGCACCGCCAGCCCGGCCGGCGGCGCCTGGCGCGTTATGCCAGACCGCCACCCAGCACCAGGAATGCCGCCTCGCCGCGATTGGTCGCGCCGACCTTGCGCAGCAGGTTGTGAACGTGACTCTTGATGGTGTGCGGGCTCAGGCACAGGTGCTCGGCAATCTGCGAATTGGGCAGACCCTTGCGCACCAGCTCAAGAATTTCTCGCTCGCGCGAGGTCAGGCGAACCTTGATCTCGGCAGGCTGGTGCAGCCTGCGCAACTGGCGCAGCAACTGCTCGGTCAGGCCACGTGGCAACCAGTCGCCACCTTGCAGCAGGGCATCAACCCCGCGCAGGAACTGCTCACGCGGGCAACTGCTGACAAACACCCCGTTGATCCATGGATACTGTTCGACCAGTGGTTCCGCCTGCTCCTGCGTGACATTGACCAGAGCCACGGGGCCTTTTCCGTACAGATCGGCAAAGACTCGAGGCAACTCGTCGCCTGCAAAGCTCTGCACATCCAGCAACCATAGCGAGCTGCTCGACGGCTGCAGCGCCCCGCCAACGCGAAGGGTCAAAGCGGGTTGCTGCTCGATGTAGTGGTGAAACAACTGCGCCAACAACTCATTGCCACTGAGCAGCACAAGGTCTGCGGGTAATTGCGTATTGAACGGCGCTGAAACACTAATGCCCATCCAAGTTCTCCTCCGTGCTGAACTCAGGGGCGCCACCCTAACTAATTAATGCCGATAATAAAAATTACCGTTTCAGCTAAGCAGCGCCGAATCAGGACAAGCAAGGCGCAACAACTGCAACCTTGGTTGTAGATTGTCAATCAAGCATCCCTTCTGCTTATAACGCCCGCTCTAGAGCGCCGCCAGTAACGCAGCCAGTACACTGCGTACCCGTCCCATGCCACGCCCCAGCTCGGACTCGATATCCGCCATGCTGATCAGCTGAGTGGATTTACCCGCCGCCGGATTAACCACCAGCGCCAGGCAGGCATAAGGCAGTTCCACTTCACGCGCCAGAGCGGCCTCGGGCATGCCGGTCATGCCGACAATGTCACAGCCATCACGCTCCAGACGGGTAAGCTCCGCCGCCGTTTCCAGCCGCGGCCCCTGGGTACAGGCATACACGCCGCGCGCGGAGAAGGCCTGACCACACTGACGCAACGCCTGGCAGAGCTGCTCCCGCAGGGACTCGTCATAGGGGTGGCTGAAATCGATATGCGTGACATGCTCGAGCTCACCCTCGAAAAAGGTACTGGCGCGCCCCCAGGTGTAATCGATCAACTGATGGGGCACGCACAGATGCCCCGAGCCCATGGCCGGATGAATGCCACCCACCGCATTGACGGCAATCACCGCGCGGGCACCGGCCTCGCGCAGGGCCCACAGATTGGCCCGGTAATTCACCTGGTGCGGAGGAATCCGGTGCGGATGGCCATGACGCGCCAGAAACAGCACGTCGCGGCCGGCATATCGGCCTTTGAGCAACGGCGCCGAAGGGTCGCCATAAGGCGTCGGCACCACGAGCGACTCACTGAGCTCAAGTCCGTCCAGCTCGGTCAATCCCGAACCACCAATCAGCGCGATCACTGGCATGCCCTCAATTCAGCAACTGAGCGCTACGCAAGGCAGCCACTGCGGCTTGCCAGCGTGGCGACTGTTGATAGTCGACTCCCGGAAACTGCCGGCGGCGCATGCTCGCCAGCGCCGCCACCGGCGTCACCTTGAGTTGCTGCAGGCGCGCCAGGGCCAGCTCGGCCGCTGCACGGTCATTGCACACCAGCCCCATGTCGCAGCCGGCCACCAGCGCCGCCTCAATACGCGCGGCTGCATCACCGGCCACATGGGCCCCGGCCATGGACAGGTCGTCGCTGAAGATCACGCCGCGAAAACCCAGCTGGCCACGCAACTCACCCTGCAACCAGCGGGAGGAGAAACCGGCCGGTAGCTCATCCACCTGCGGGTAGATGACATGCGCCGGCATCACCGCATCCAGCTTGTCGCTCAGCAGCGCAAACGCCTGCATATCCGTCTGACGAATCGTCTCCAGGCTACGCTCGTCACGCGGAATGGCCACGTGCGAATCGGCATCTGCCCAGCCATGCCCGGGGAAATGCTTGCCACATGCCGCCATCCCGGCGTCATGCAGGCCGTCGATGAAGGCGCCCGCCAGCTGCGAGATCTGCGCCGCATTGTCGGCAAAGGCCCGCGAGGCAATCACCGTATTGCGACCGTAATCGACGTCCAGCACCGGCGCAAAACTCAGGTCCAGACCACAGGCCAGCATCTCGGTCGCCATCAGCCAGGCACATTCACGCGCCAGTGACACGGCCTCGGCACAACGGCCGAGATCGCGCATAGCCGGCAGGCGAACCACACCACGACGCAGGCGCTGCACACGGCCGCCTTCCTGATCAATGGCCAGCAACAGATCAGGACGCACACGGCGTACCGCCGCGCATAGCTCACGCACCTGGCGCGGATGCTCGACGTTGCGCCCAAACAGAATCAGACCGCCCACCTGCGGGGCACGCAACAACTGGCGATCCTCAGCCGTCAGGCAGGTGCCGGCAATATCCAGCATCAGCGAACCATGCATTCCATCATTCCTGTCAAAACATGGAGGCGAGTTCGGCCTGCCGAGCCTCGCCGATCAAAACCCGGCAATGCACGGGAACCAGGTCAAAAAGCTCAAGGACATCGGCATTGCGCATGCGGATACAACCATGCGACTCGGGCTGCGACATCGGTTCGCAATCCGGAGTGCCATGGATGTAGATATAACGCTGGAACGTGTCGCAATCGCCGAGTCGGTTGCGCCCAGGCTCAAGCCCTGACAACCAGAGAATGCGGGTGAGTATCCAGTCACGCCCGGGAAACTGTTCGTGCAGTGCTGGAGTCCAGACCTCGCCGGTCCAGCGCCGGCCACGCAGGACAGCCCCGAGCGCAAGCCCGGCGCCGATCTTCGCGCGCACCTGATGCCAGCCACGGGGCGTACAACCCGAGCCTGAACGCTCACCGGGACCATTCCTGGCCGAAGAAATGGGATAGGAACGCAGCAGCTGCTTGCCGCTATAAACGTACAGGCACTGCTCAGCGAGGCTGATCAAGAGAAGGTCGGGGATCTGCATGGGGCGCTAGCTTAACGCAACAACCAGTGCCCTGCAGCGCGGATCAGGGCTTGATGGGTGCCTTGGGCCGCGGGCGCAGCTGCGCATTGATCAGCGCCGGGTCACTCAAGCCAGTTTCGGCACGCATCCCCGCAGCCAGGAACGGAACCATCAGGCGCATCACCTGCTCGATCGAGGTATTCACGCCAAAATCGGCTTCCGACATGGCTCGCAGAGCCTTGATCCCCGACATGCTGAAGGCGGCGGCACCCAACATGAAATGCACACGCCAGAACAGCTCAAGCGGCGGCACCTTCGGCGCAGCCTCATTGACCAGCAGCATGTAGCGGCGGAACACCTTGCCGTAGACTTCTTCCAGATACTTGCGCAGGTGGCCCTGGCTCTGACTGAAAGCCAAGCCGAGCAAACGCATGAAGATCGCCAGATCATTGCCGCTGCGCGGCTTGACCGCCAGTGCCTGAGCCACCAGCAATTCAAGCAGCTCTTCCAGATTGGCCGTCTGTTCAGGCTTGCCCTGACGACGGTCCAACTCACGCTCAAGGCTCTGGCAGAAAGGCCCGAGGAAGCGCGAAAAAACAGCCTGAATCAGGGCTTTCTTGGAGCCGAAGTGATAATTGACGGCAGCCAGATTCACCCCCGCCTTGCTGGTGATCAGACGCAGCGAGGTTTCGGCAAAACCCTTCTCGGCGAACAATTGTTCTGCCGCATCAAGAATCCGTTCGACTGTTTCCGACTGCGCCATTGGTTACTCACCTGACAAACACTTGTTTGAAACATACGTTTCAGCCCGAGACTCTGTCAAGTCGCGTTCGATATAAATGACGCAACGGTCACCATTACACGAACAGCAGACTAGCACGGGCCAAAAGCAACACACCTAAGCGGAAAGCAAACAGCAGTTGCCAACCCCAAAATCACTGTATATATTCACAGCAACTGTATAAAAAAACAGAGACAGCCATGCTGAAGCTCACACCACGCCAGTCCGAAATCCTCGACTTCATCAAGCAATGCCTGGAAGACAACGGTTTTCCACCGACTCGCGCGGAAATTGCGCAACAGCTCGGTTTCAAGTCGCCCAATGCCGCCGAAGAACACCTCAAGGCGCTGGCTCGCAAGGGTGCGATTGAAATGACCCCCGGTGCCTCACGCGGCATTCGCATTCCCGGCTTCGAGCCGAACAGCCAGGACGAAGATGGGCTTCCCGTCATTGGTCGCGTAGCGGCCGGCGCCCCGATCCTGGCCCAGCAGAATGTCGAGGAATCGTGCCGCATCAACCCGGACTTTTTCCACCCCAAAGCCGACTATTTGCTGCGTGTACGCGGCATGAGCATGAAAGACATCGGCATCCTCGATGGCGACCTGCTCGCCGTGCATACCACACGGGAAGCCCGCAATGGACAGATCGTCGTGGCAAGGATCGATGAGGAAGTCACGGTCAAACGCTTCAAGCGCGAAGGCAATCAGGTCTGGCTGATCGCCGAAAATCCAGAGTTCGCCCCCATCGAGATCAATCTCGAAGAGCAGGAACTGATCATTGAAGGCTTGAGTGTCGGCGTCATTCGCCGCTAACGGAGGCTGTATGCAGTACTCGCAATCGTTGACCCAACGCCCGCAACTGTCCTTGTTTCAGGAGGCGCTGTTCGGCTCGAACGTAGCAGCGGCCCTGGCTGAGCCAGTCACTGCGGCCAGCAACTCCGTCAGCACCCAGCACATCAGCGAGCTGCAACTGAACGCCTCTGCCAGCAACTACCAGCTGTTACTGGCCCCCATCCTGCGGGAGCTCAGCACCAATAGCGGCAATCGCTGGATCACCCTGGTAGCCCCGCCGGGCAGCCTCAACCAGGAATGGCTACGCCAGGCCCGACTCAACCGTGAGCGCATCATCGTACTGCAACCGAGAGGCACACAAAGCGCGCTGGAGCTGACCTGCCAGGCCCTCAGCCTTGGCCGTAGCCACACCGTAGTCTCGTGGCTGAACGATATCTGCAGCCCAACGCGGGAAGTACTGGAAGCGGCATCCAGCCAAGGACATACGCAGCTGCTGAATATTCGCTGCGTCTGAAGCTCAGATCAGTGCAAAACCCGTGAGCTGTTGTCGTGATCATCACGATCCAGTTCACCGTCAGCCAGGCGACCGGCCATTTGCACACCGATATTGAGCATGGCCTTGGCCACTTCGACATGATGGCCCTGCATGAAGGCTCGGGCGTCTGCGGAGAAATCGAGCGTTACCAAGGCTTCTTCATCATCCGCGCGACGCAGAATGATGCGCCCATCGGGCAGTTCGACGATTTCAAGAAAGGAAGTGGGCATTAAGGTGTCTCCAAGCAAGTCGGCCATTGTAACAGCCGGCAGGCAGACAGCCCTAGGGTCGGCTGTCGCCTTGTTGCAAGCGCAACGACACGACAGCCCCTAGCCCTGAGACGGAAAGATCACCACTCGCTCAGCGAGCCACGGAAACGCAGAGCCAGCTCCTTGAGCTGCTGCCGGCAGAACTCTAGCTCATCGACCGAAACCGGCTGCACCTCGTCCTCCAGTGTCACCGCCGTAATCAAGGGCATGGTCACATCCTGCTTGGCCGGCACGATCTCACGCGGCGGCTGAAACAATGCGTGATAGGCATTCAGCAACTTGGCCAGCCAGGTCTCGGCATGCTGCGCAAGCTCTACCAGCTCAGCCATCTCGGGGCTGGGCGATGCCGCCAGACGCTCAGCGCTGAGTAACTGCTCCACTGTATTGGCGTCAGCCTGAGGCAGGCGGTAATAGCCCGCGATCTCGTGGCACAGGCCCAGCAGCGCGCCGTACAGATGGAACAGGCAAGCCTCCCGCTCAGCCTGCACCTGCGCCTGCCAGTTCATAGCTCGCCCCGCCTCAGCCTTGCGCCAGAAATCCAGGGCAACGCCTGCAAAATACAACTTCTGGTTAGTGCGGGTGTAACGCTCATTGGCCATGACCAAACCTCCTGCCTTACCTCGGCACTGACTCAGCGCTTGTCTTCAACCTGCCACTTGCCATCGGCATAGAATGCGCGCCAGCCGCTCGGCTTGCCATCAATCTCCGACTGCACGTACTGCTCCTTGCTCTTGCGACTGAAGCGAATCACCGCAGGGCGACCATCGGGGTCCTTTTGTGGCGCTTTCAGCAGGAACTGGTACTTGGGATCCAGTTCGTCGGCGTGCGGCAGCAACTCAAGCACCAACGGCGCTCGTGTCTCACGATTCTTGGGGAACTGGCTGGCGGCGAGGAACAGTCCGGAAGCGCCATCGCGCAGCACATAGACGTCATCTACCTTCTCGCAACGCAGCTCCGGCATCTTGATCGGGTCGCACTTGGGCGGCGCCGCCTCACCATTGCGAAGCAGCTTGCGGGTGTTCTTGCAGTCGGCATTGGTACAACCGAAGAACTTGCCGAAGCGGCCGGTTTTCAGCTGCATCTCGCTGCCGCACTTGTCGCATTCCAGGCTGGGGCCTTCGTAGCCCTTGATGCGGTACTGACCCTGTTCGATCTCGTAGCCCGAACAGTCAGGGTTGTTACCACAGATATGCAGCTTGCGGGTTTCATCCAGCAGGTAGGCATCCATGGCGGTCGAGCAGATCGGGCAGCGATGCTTGTTCAGCAGCACCAGCGACTCGGACTCACCCTCGTCATCGGCAGCAATCTCGCCACCGGGGATCAGGTTGATGGTGGCCTTGCAACGTTCCTTCGGCGGCAGGGCGTAGCCTGAGCAACCGAGGAATACACCGGTGGAGGCGGTGCGGATCATCATCGGCCGACCGCAGTCACGGCAGGCGATATCAGTCAGGGTCGGCTGATTGGCGCGCATGCCACTGTCAGCCACTTCCGCCACTTCAAGCTTCTTCTTGAAGTCACCATAGAACTCATCGAGCAGGTGCTTCCAGTCGCGCTGGCCCTGAGCCACATCGTCCAGATGCTCTTCCATGGCGGCGGTAAAGCCGTAGTCCATCAGATTGGCGAAGCTTTCGTTAAGACGCTCAGTAACGATGTCG
>CALMID010000453.1 GCA_937863915.1 uncultured Pseudomonas sp. | reverse complement strand
GCAGCGGCAAGGGCGTGCACACCACGACCAGCGGCATCGAGGGCGCCTGGAAGCCCAATCCCACCACCTGGGACAACGGCTACTTCGACATGCTGTTCGGTTACGAGTGGGAGCTGACCAAGAGCCCGGCTGGCGCCCATCAGTGGACCCCGAAGAACTGCAAGCCCGAGCACCTGATTCCCGATGCTCACGATCCTTCGAAGAAGCACCCGCCGATGATGACCACCGCCGACCTGTCGCTGCGCATGGACCCGGCTTACGAGAAGATCTCGCGGCGCTTCCATCAGGACCCGCAGGCGTTTGCCGATGCTTTTGCTCGTGCCTGGTTCAAGCTGACTCACCGTGACATGGGCCCGCGTGCCCGTTACCTGGGCAAGCTGGTGCCCAAGGAGGAGCTGATCTGGCAGGACCCGGTGCCGGCCGTGGATCACCCGCTGGTCAACGAGCAGGATGTGGCGGCGCTCAAGGCCAAGGTGCTGGCTTCCGGCCTCTCGGTCGCGCAACTGGTCACTACCGCCTGGGCCTCGGCCTCGACCTTCCGTGGCAGCGACAAGCGTGGCGGCGCCAACGGTGCGCGTATCCGCCTGGCGCCGCAGAAGGACTGGGCGGTGAATCAGCCGGCCGAGCTGGCCAAGGTGCTGGCGGCGCTGGAGTCGATCCAGAAAGACTTCAATGCAGCCGCGACCGGCGGCAAGAAGATCTCGTTGGCTGATCTGATCGTGCTGGCCGGTGCCGCAGCGGTTGAGGCAGCGGCCAAGCAGGCCGGTGTCGAGGTCAAGGTGCCCTTCGCTCCGGGACGGACCGACGCCAGTCAGGCACAGACCGATGTCGAGTCCTTTGCCGTGCTGGAGCCGGCGGCCGATGGCTTCCGCAATTACGTGCGGCCGGGGCTGGAGGAGAAGGCGGCCGAGCTGCTGGTCGACAAAGCCCAGTTGCTGACCCTGACCGCGCCGGAAATGACCGTACTGATGGGTGGTATGCGTGCGCTGGGTGCCAACTTCGATCAATCGGCCCATGGCGTGTTCACCCAGCGGCCGGGAACCCTGAGCAATGACTTCTTCGTCAATCTGCTTGACATGGGCACTCAGTGGAAACGTTCGGCCAGTGCCGGTGTACTCGAAGGGCGTGATCGCGCCAGTGGCCAGCTGAAGTGGACGGCCACCGTGACCGATCTGGTGTTCGGCTCTAACTCGCAGCTGCGAGCCCTGGCCGAGGTGTATGCCGCCAGCGATGCGCAGGGGAAGTTCGTCAGTGACTTCGTGGCGGCCTGGACCAAGGTGATGAACCTGGATCGCTTCGATCTGGCCTGATACGCGGCGCGGCTAAGTCGCGTGCGCCGTGCAAGAAAAAGCCCCTGACCACAAAGGTCAGGGGCTTTTTTGTTCAGTACCGGCTGTTGGCTCTTTGCGGCGGTAATGCTCAGCCGCGCTCCTGGCGTGCCAGGCAGGCGGCTGCGGTAAACAGAACGTCGGTGGACGAATTGAGCGCCGTTTCCGCGCTGTCCTGCAGGATGCCGATGATGAAGCCGATTGCCACTACCTGCAGGGCCACATCACTGGGAATACCGAACAGGCTGCACGCCAGCGGGATCAGCAGCAGCGAGCCGCCGGCTACACCAGAGGCGCCACAGGCACAGACCGCCGACACCACGCAGAGTAGCAGGGCGCTGGGCAGGTCCACGGTGATGCCGAGGGTGTGCACGGCGGCCAGGGTCAGCACGCTGATGGTGATGGCGGCACCGGCCATGTTGATGGTGGCTCCCAGCGGAATGGACACGGCATAGGTGTCTTCATGCAGGCCCAGGCGTTCGCACAGTTGCAGGTTAACCGGCACGTTGGCCGCCGAGCTGCGGGTAAAGAAAGCGGTAATTCCACTCTCGCGCAGGCAGGTCAGTACCAGCGGATAGGGATTGCGGCGGATCTGGCTGAACACGATCAGCGGGTTCACTATCAGGGCGACAAACAGCATGCAGCCGATCAGTACGGCGAGCAGCTGCACGTAGCCCAGCAGCGCCTTGAGGCCGGCGTCGGCAAAGGTGGTGGCGACCAGGCCGAACACGCCCAGCGGCGCACAGCGAATCACGGCGCGGACGATCAGCGTTACGCCTTGGGCAAGGTCGTGGAACACCGCGCGCGTGCTGTCACTGCCATGACGAATGGCCAGGCCGATACCGATGGCCCAGGCCAGGATTCCAACGAAATTGGCCTTGAGCAGCGCATTGACCGGGTTATCCACGGCGTTGAGCGCCAGTGTTTTGAGCACTTCGGCGATACCGCCGGGCGGGCTGGCATTCTGGGCGCTTTCGGCCAGCACCAGGGTTGATGGCCACAACGAGCTGGCCAGCACCGCGACGACAGCGGCAGCGAGGGTGCCGATCAGGTACAGCAGCAGGATCGGGCGGATATGCGTGGGCTGTCCTGGACTGTGATTGGCAATCGCCGAAGCCACCAGAATGAAGACCAAGACGGGAGCAACGGCTTTCAGTGCGCTGATGAACAGACTGCCGAGAAACCCGACGCTGGCGGTGGCCTCAGGCCAGAGCCAGGCGAGCAGGATGCCGGCCAGCAGGCCAAGGGCAATCTGGGCGACCAGACTGGTCTGGTTGATGATGTGGAAAAGCGGGCGGAGGATCATGGATGTGTTCCTGGCGACGGGCATCCGGCGGTAGCCGGGCCCCGGGTGGTTCGCTGTGAATGCGGGTGAGCATCTTGGGCGAGAGCGGGTCTGGTGTAGCCCTGGACCCTGGCAAGCGGGCGCGATTGTAACGGGAATATCGATCGTCAGCCGATGACCCGCTCTGCCTATACTGTAGCGAGGGATTTGGGGGATGGGTGCAAGGGGGCGGTGGATGCGGTTTTTGCTGTTGCTGCTGTGGCTGTTCGGGGGATTGCCTGTTGTGGCGGCCGAGGAGGTTCGGCCGACCCGCCTGACCTTTTGCTATGAGGACAAGGAATCCTTCCCCTGGGTAATGCCTGAGGGCCGCGGGCTTAATTTGCTTTTGCTCAGGCAGGTGGCGACGGCACTCGATCTGCAGGTCAACTGGGTGGCGGTGCCCTGGCGTCGGTGTCTCGCCGGGCTGGAGAAGGGTGTCTACGATGGCGCCTTTGCTGCCAGCTACATGACTGAGCGTCTTGTCCATGGTGCCTATCCGCTGGACGGTGATGGCCGGGTCGATGAGAGCAAGCGTCTGCATACTCAGGCCTACGGCCTGTATTCGCGCAAGGATGATGCGGTGGGCTGGAACGGCAGCGAGTTCCGTCAGTTGCAGGGTTCGATAGGTACGCTGAGCGGTTTCTCCATCGTCGACTTCCTGCGTCTGCATGGTGCCGTGGTGGTCGAGAGCAGTCGCGATCCTGAAGCGCTGCTGTACATGCTGGCTACCCGCCGGGTGCAGGCGGTAGCCTTGCAGGTTCAGCGTGCCGACCATGTGCTGCAGAAAAATGCCGAACTGGCGGCCGTGATCGACAAGGCCAGCCTGCCGCTGGAGACCAAGGCCTACTACCTGATGCTGTCGCACCAGCTGCAGCAGCGCCAGCCGCAACTGGCCCGGCAAATCTGGGAAGAGGTGCAGCGGCAGCGGGAGTCATCGTCCTATCGCGAGCAGATGAACCGTCTGCTGCAACCTTGACGGCTGTTCGCGCTCCGGCAGCCAGAACACAGTTGTCGCCAGGTGGGTGTGGCTTAAATGGCTTGGCATCTGTCTGACAAGCAGGCAGCGGCGTTGTGGCTGTGGCAAACTCCGTGTTTTACCGAATGTTGCCGAGGCGCTGAACGCATGCCGGCAACAGCGCTTTTTGCCTGGGCGATGGGCCGCAGGCCTGACATTAAATCGGCTGCCACCGGGTGGCCATGACCATAAAGAGGAAAGTCCGTGCACAACGTCGTAATCAGTGGCACCGGCCTGTTTACCCCGGCCAACAGCATCTCCAATGCGGAGCTGGTGGCGGCTTTCAATGCCTATGTACAGCAGTTCAATGCCGACAACGCCGCCGCTATCGAGCGTGGCGAGGTCGAGGCGCTGAGCGAGTCCAGCGAGGCGTTCATCGAGAAGGCTTCGGGGATCAAGAGCCGCTATGTGATGGACAAGGCGGGCATCCTCGACCCGCAGCGCATGACACCGCGCATTCCCGAGCGTCCGAACGAAGAGTGGTCGATTCTCTGCGAGATGGCCGTCGGCGCCGCCAAGGAAGCCCTGCAGCGTGCCGGCAAGACGGCGGCTGATATCGACGGCGTGATCCTCGCCTGTTCCAATCCGCAGCGCGCTTATCCGGCGGTAGCGGTGGAAGTGCAGGCAGCACTGGGTATCAACGGCTGGGCCTACGACATGAACGTAGCCTGCTCCTCGGCCACCTTCGGTATCCAGGCCGCCACCAACGCGGTGCAGACCGGCCAGGCCCGCGCGATTCTCATGGTCAACCCGGAAATCTGCACCGGCCACCTGAACTTCCGCGACCGCGACAGCCATTTCATCTTTGGTGATGCCGCGACCGCGGTGATCATCGAGCGCGCCGATCTGGCGACCTCGGCGTGCCAGTGGGACGTGGTCGGTACCAAGCTGATCACCCAGTTCTCCAACAATATCCGCAACAACTTCGGCTTCCTCAACCGCTGCGCGGAAGAGGGCATCGGTGCCCGCGACAAGCTGTTCGTCCAGGAAGGCCGCAAGGTGTTCAAGGATGTCTGCCCGATGGTGGCCGAACTGATTGCCGCGCACCTGGCGGAGAACCAGTTGAACGTCGCCGACGTCAAGCGCTTCTGGCTGCACCAGGCCAACCTCAACATGAACCTGCTGATTGCGCGCAAGCTGCTCGGCCGTGATGCAGAGCCGCACGAGGCACCGGTGATTCTGGATACCTACGCCAACACCAGCTCGGCCGGCTCGGTGATTGCCCTGCACAAGCATCAGGATGACCTGCCGGCGGGTGCGCTGGGTGTGCTCAGCTCCTTCGGTGCGGGTTATTCGATTGGCAGCGTGATTCTGCGCAAGAAAGGCTAATTCCGGCTGGCCGCCCGTGAGGGCGGCTCTGGCGCCTGAAACATGCTCAATGGCTCTGCTGGCCAAGGTGGGTGCTCATCTGCCTTGGTCAGCTGCTTGTTGTCTTTACAGCGATACCCTCTCGTAATGGCTGTCCCAGGCCATCCGCAGCTTGTTCCTTGTCTTGATTATCCGACTTCCCGCCCACGGGTTTTAGCTCAGGGCGCGCCGTATCACGCTCCTACGGTCAGGTTTTGATCATTTCCAATCGGCATAAAAAGTTCCGGTGTCATCTAACTTTCATCTAATGGCAACTGAGCTGAAATAACCCCCCGCCAAGATTCCCCTCCAACACCGCTGGGTCAGATGCCCGCGTGTTTTTGAACGCAAAGACTAATTAGGGGAATCCTCGATGATGCGTAAGCAGTTTGCCGGTTTTGCCGCCAGCGCTCTGGCTCTGGCCGTTTCGGCCCAGGCCATGGCCGGTACCGTGACCACCGATGGCACCGATCTGGTGATCAAGACCAAGAGTGGCCTGGAAGTCGCCACCACCGACAAGCAGTACAGCTTCAAGATCGGCGGCCGTCTGCAGGCTGACTTCGATCAGTTCGATGGCCTCTATACCACCAACAACAACAGCGCCAATGAGGCCTATTTCCGTCGTGCTCAACTGGAAGTCGGTGGTAACTACAAAGACTGGCGTTATCAGATGAACTACGACATGTCCGACTTGGCTGGCTCCAGCACCAAGTGGGATGAAGCCTCGATCGC
>CALMID010000452.1 GCA_937863915.1 uncultured Pseudomonas sp. | reverse complement strand
CGATTGCGGTGGTGGGGCTCAATACCCTGATCCGCCATCAGGTCGATCTGTCTGAGGCGCGCAACCTGATCATCGTCTCGGTGACCTTGGTATTCGGCATCGGCGGCATGGTGGTGGGGGGGAGCGAGTTTGCCCTGTCGGGCATTTCGCTCTGCGCGCTGGTGGCGCTACTGCTGAATGGCTTGCTGCCGGGCGGCAATGCCTGGAAACGGGCCCAGGAATAAATCATTTACTGAATGAAAAAGCCCGGCCTAAGCCGGGCTTTTTTGTGCGTAGTCAGGCGTCAGATCAGCTCGACCGCTACCGCAGTGGCTTCACCGCCGCCGATGCACAGCGAGGCCACGCCGCGCTTGCCGCCGGTGTTCTTCAGCGCGTGGATCAGGGTCAGGATGATCCGCGAGCCGGTGGAGCCAACCGGATGGCCCTGGGCGCATGCGCCGCCGTAGACGTTGACCTTGGCGTGATCCAGGCCGTGCTCGCGCATGGCCAGCATGGTGACCATGGCGAAGGCTTCGTTGATCTCGTACAGGTCGACGTCGTCCTTGCTCCAGCCGGTCTTCTTGAACAGGTTGCTCATGGCGCCGATCGGCGCGATGGTGAACTCGCTCGGGTCCTGGCTCTGGGTGGCATGGGCGACGATCTTCGCCAGCGGCTTGAGACCGCGCTTGGCGGCTTCTGCGGCGGTCATCAGCACCAGGGCGCTGGCGCCGTCGGAGATCGAGCTGGCGTTGGCGGCAGTGATGGTGCCGTCCTTGCGGAAGGCCGGACGCAGGGTCGGGATCTTGTCCAGGTTGGCGGTCAGCGGCTGCTCGTCGTCCTTGACCACCACCTCGCCTTTGCGGCTGGTGACGGTGACCGGCACGATTTCGGCGCTGAGGGCGCCGCTGTGGATGGCATTCTGCGCGCGCTTGAGCGACTCGATGGCGTAGGCGTCCATCTCTTCGCGGGTAATGCCGTACTGGTCGGCGGTTTCCTGGGCGAATGAGCCCATCAGGCGACCGGTGCGGGCATCTTCCAGGCCGTCGAGGAACATGTGGTCCTTGATCTCGCCATGACCCATGCGCAGGCCGGTGCGGGCCTTCTCGATCACATAGGGCGCGTTGGACATGCTTTCCATGCCGCCGGCGACCATCACGCTGTTGCTGCCGGCCTTGAGCAGGTCATGCGCCAGCATCACGGCCTTCATGCCCGAGCCGCACACCTTGTTGATGGTGGTGCAGCCGGTGGCGGCAGGCAGGCCGGCATTCAGCGATGCCTGGCGGGCCGGGCCCTGCTTGAGGCCGGCGGGCAGCACGCAGCCCATGATCACTTCTTCCACATCGGCGCCAGCAATGCCGGCGCGGGCCACGGCCTCGCGAATGGCGATGGCGCCCAGGTCAACGGCGGATACGCCGGACAGGCTGCCCTGGAAGCCGCCCATGGGGGTGCGGGCGCCGCTGACGATAACGATATCGGACATCTGAAATTCCTCGACGGGTGACAGGCCGTGACTGGCCGGATAAGTCGATTCTACCGTGTGACCGGATAACGCCAAAGAGTCATGCGGCAAATCATCCTTTGGGTCGATGGATGAGGCGGTTCGAGGCTCTAGAGTGCGGCCTAGTGCTATCCATAACCCGTTCTGCCCATAACTAGAAGCCTCACAGGTATCGCCATGCTCAAGACCAAGATCCTCCCCGCCGCCGACAACGCCTACCAGTACCCACTGCTGATCAAGCGTCTGTTGATGTCCGGCGCTCGCTATGAGAAGACCCGCGAGATCGTTTATCGCGACCAGCTGCGCTACAGCTATGCGACCTTCAACGAGCGTGTGGCGCGCCTGGCTAATGTGCTCAGTGCGGCCGGAGTGAAAGCAGGGGATACCGTGGCGGTGATGGACTGGGACAGCCACCGTTACCTGGAGTGCATGTTCGCCATTCCCATGCTCGGTGCGGTGCTGCACACCATCAATATCCGCCTGTCGCCGGATCAGATTCTCTACACCATGAACCACGCCGAAGATAAGTTCGTGCTGGTCAACAGCGAGTTCGTGCCGCTGTACAAGGGTATCGAAGGGCATCTGACCACGGTCGAGAAAACCATTCTGCTTACCGATGCTGCCGACAAGACGGCCGAGCTGCCCAATCTGGTCGGTGAGTACGAGAGCCTGCTGGCGGCGGCCAGCCCGAGCTATGAGTTTGCCGATTTCGACGAGAACTCGGTGGCCACCACTTTCTACACCACCGGTACCACCGGCAACCCCAAGGGCGTGTACTTCACCCATCGCCAGCTGGTGCTGCACACCCTGTCCATGGCGACCGTGGTTGGCAGCCTGGACAGCATCCGCCTGATGGGCACCGATGACGTGTACATGCCGATTACCCCGATGTTCCACGTGCATGCCTGGGGCATGCCGTATGTGGCGACCATGCTCGGTATCAAGCAGGTGTACCCGGGGCGTTACGATCCGGAACTGCTGGTCAAACTGTGGCGTGATGAGAAGGTCACGTTCTCCCATTGCGTGCCGACCATCCTGCAGATGGTGATGCACGCCAAGGCCGCCGAGGGCGTGGATTTTGGCGGCTGGAAGCTGATCATCGGCGGCAGCGCGCTGAACAGTTCGTTGTACAAGGCTGCCAAGGCGCGCGGTATCCAGCTCACCGCTGCCTACGGCATGTCCGAGACCTGCCCGCTGATTTCCTGTGCGCACATGAACGAGGAGCTGCTGGCCGGTAGCGAAGACGAGCGCATCACCTATCGCATCAAGGCTGGCGTGCCGGTGCCGCTGGTGGATGCCGCGATCATGGATGCCAATGGCCAGATGCTGCCGGTGGATGGCGAGACCCAGGG
Source organism: uncultured Pseudomonas sp. (assembly GCA_937863915.1). Taxonomy (GTDB): domain Bacteria; phylum Pseudomonadota; class Gammaproteobacteria; order Pseudomonadales; family Pseudomonadaceae; genus Aquipseudomonas. The sequence goes on along the minus strand of CALMID010000452.1, from coordinate 3,448 downwards.
CGAACTGGTGCTGCGCGCGCCGTGGCTGACGCAGGGCTATTTCCGTGAGCCGCAGAAGGGGGCCGAGCTCTGGGAGCACGGCTGGATGCACACCGGTGACGTCGCCACCCTCGACAGCATGGGCTACATCGACATCCGTGACCGTATCAAGGATGTGATCAAGACCGGTGGCGAGTGGATTTCCTCGCTGGAGCTGGAAGACCTGATCAGTCGCCATGCGGCAGTCAAGGAAGTGGCGGTGGTGGGTATTGCCGATCCGCAGTGGGGTGAGCGTCCGTTTGCCCTGCTGGTGCTGCGCGATGGCCAGGCTTTGGATGCCAAAGGGCTGAAGGAGCACCTCAAGCCTTTCGTCGAGGAAGGCCATATCAACAAGTGGGCGATACCCACGCAGATTGCCGTTGTTACCGATATTCCCAAGACCAGCGTCGGCAAGCTGGACAAGAAGCGCATTCGCGTGGATATCGGCCAGTGGCAGGCGGCGAACAGCCCGTTTCTGTCTACGCTCTGAGCGGCCTGTGGCCTGGTCGTAATGAGAACTGGCAGGTCAGGTTGAGTTTGGCCTGCTAATTGCCTGATTCAAACGATTGTCTGATATCCGGCAGGGGTGCGTTACCGACGCAAATGCCCGGTTCAGACAGACTGGTGGGTTGAAATCATACTTTTGAGGGATCAGACGGCTAGCGCTGCTGGCTATAGTCGCTCCCACATCCATAACAACAAGCAACACATGGAGTAGCGTCGATGACTGCAATCAAACAGACCTGGCGTCTGGCCAAGCTGCCACTGGCCGTAAGCCTTGCCTCCACCCTGGCCGCTCCGGCCTTTGGTGTGACTTTCAATATGGGTGAAATCGAAGGTTCCTTCGACTCCTCGCTGTCCGTGGGGGCTAGCTGGTCGGTGCGTGGCGCCGATCCGGATCTGGTGGGTGCCCGTAACGGCGGTCAGGCTTCCTCGCAGAGCGGCGATGACAGTCGTCTGAACTTCAAGAAGGGTGAGACCTTCTCCAAGATCTTCAAGGGTATCCACGACCTTGAGCTGAAGTACGGTGATACCGGCATCCTGGTGCGCGGCAAGTACTGGTACGACTTCGAGCTGAAGGACGAAAGCCGTCTGCTCTACGATATCGACGACAGCAACCGCAAACAGGCTGCCCAGTCCTCCGGCGCCGAGATCCTCGATGCCTTCATCTACCACAACTACAACATTGCCGATCTGCCGGGCTCCGTACGTCTGGGCAAGCAGGTCGTCAGCTGGGGTGAAAGCACTTTCATCTTCAACAGCATCAATGCCATCAACCCGGTCGATGCTGCCGCGTTCCGTCGTCCGGGTGCCGAGATCAAGGAAGGCCTGATTCCGGTCAATATGTTCTACGTCTCGCAGAGTCTGACCGACAACCTCTCGGCTGAAGCTTTCTATCAGCTGGAGTGGGAACAGACCGTTCTGGATAACTGTGGCACCTTCTTCGCCGCAGACGTGGTGCAGGATGGCTGTACCGATCGTTATGGCGTTCAGGGTTCCGATCTGGAGCCGCGTAGTGCTACCAATAACTATCGTTATGTTGGTCGACTTGGCGATCAGGATGCGCGCGATAGCGGTCAGTACGGCATCGCCCTGCGTTGGTTTGCCGAAGAACTGAACGATACTGAGTTCGGTTTCTACACCATGAACTACCACAGCCGTACGCCGATTCTCTCCTACGTTGCTGGCCAGCAAGGCCTTTATACCTTGGAGGATCCAGCTACCGGCGAACTGAGTGGCAAGTACTTCCTTGAGTACCCGGAAGACATCCGTCTGCACGGCGTGAGCTTCTCCACCAACATCGGCTCCACGGCCGTGAATGGTGAGTTGAGCTATCGCCCAAATATGCCGATGCAGATCAATACCACCGACCTGACTGTTGCTTCGGTAGCTCAGGCTGGCGCGTTGATCACCAACAACAGCCCGATCTATCTCGCAGATCATGCCGCTTACGGCACTGGCGAAACCCTGACCGGTTATGTGCGCAAACCTCTGACCCAGGCTCAGGTGACTGTTACCCAGTTCTTCGATCAGGTGATGGGTGCCGAGCGTCTGACCGTGGTGGGTGAAGTGGGCTACTCCCATGTGAGTAATCTGAACGTCAACGAGTTGCGTTTTGGTCGCGCGCATGAGTTCGGTAACGGTGCCATTCCGAGTCAAAGCCTGTGTACCGGTCTGCTCAACACTGCCAACAAAGACGAGTGTAACGATAAGGGCTTCTATACCAACACCTCTTGGGGCTATCGCGCTCGCGCCATCCTCGAATACAACGACGTATTCGCTGGTGTGAACCTCAAGCCAAACATGTCCTGGGCGCATGACGTCGATGGTTACGGCCCAACCTTCACCGAAGGCAACAAGGCCATCAGCCTGGGTGTGGATGCCGACTACCTGAACACCTATACCGCCAGCCTGGCTTACACCGACTTCTTTGGTGGTGAATACAACACCAACGTGGATCGTGATTTCGTAGCCCTGAGCTTTGGCGTGAACTTCTAAGCACACGGAACGTACTGAATTAAGGAATTGCTACAGATGAAAATTCACAAGCAATTGATGCAAGCCTCCGGCGCTCTGGCGCTGAGCCTGCTGGCGACCAGCGTGATGGCTGCGGTTTCTGCTGAAGAAGCCGCCAAGCTGGGTACTACCCTGACCCCGATTGGTGCCGAGAAGGCTGGTAACGCCGATGGTTCCATCCCGGAGTGGACTGGCGGTCTGCCGACCAATGCCGGCGCCGTTGATGCCAAGGGCTTCCTGGCTGATCCGTTTGCCAGCGAGCAGCCGAAGTTCACCATCACCGCGCAGAACGTCGCTCAGTACAAGGACAAGCTGACCCCCGGTCAGCAGGCCATGTTCCAGCGCTACCCGGACACCTTCAAGATGCCGGTCTACCCGACCCATCGCACCGCGACCTTGCCGGCCAGCGTTCTGGAAGCGACCAAGAAGAACGCTATCAGCACCAAGCTTGTAGAGGGCGGTAACGGTTTGGAGAACTTCGATCAGGCCAACCCGTTCCCGATTCCGCAGAACGGTCTGGAAGCGATCTGGAACCACATCACCCGCTACCGTGGAGGCAGTTTGCAGCGTGTGGTGACTCAGGCCACACCGCAGCAGAACGGTACCTACTCGCTGGTGTATTTCCAGGACGAGTTCACCTTCCGCACCAGCCTGACCGACTACAACCCGGCCCAGGAAAGCAACGTACTGTTCTACTTCAAGCAGCAGGTAACGGCTCCTTCGCGTCTGGCGGGTAACGTACTGCTGGTACACGAAACTCTGAACCAGATTAAGGAACCGCGTCTGGCGTGGCTGTACAACGCCGGTCAGCGTCGCGTACGTCGTGCTCCGCAGGTGTCCTACGATGGCCCAGGTACCGCTTCTGACGGCCTGCGTACCTCCGACAACTTCGACATGTATAACGGTGCTCCGG
>CALMID010000451.1 GCA_937863915.1 uncultured Pseudomonas sp. | reverse complement strand
CGATACCGGTGTAGATCACGTTGAAGGCTACGCCGATGAACTGGGTCCAGACCTGGCCGCCGATGTCCTCGACAGTGCCGAAACCGCCCAGAGCCGGAGCTGCGAACACACCGGTCAGGATGGCACCGACGATGCCGCCCACGCCGTGCACGCCGAAGGCGTCCAGGGAGTCGTCGTAGCCCAGCTTGCGCTTGAGGCTGGTGGCGCAGAAGAAGCAGATCACGCCGGAAGCCAGGCCGATGACGATGGCGCCCATCGGGCCAGCGGTGCCGGCAGCCGGGGTGATGGCCACCAGACCGGCAACCACACCGGAAGCGATGCCCAGAGCGCTCGGCTTACCGTGGGTCAGCCACTCGGCGAACATCCAGCCCAGAGCAGCGGCAGCGGTGGCGATCTGGGTGACCAGCATGGCCATACCGGCAGTGCCGTTGGCGGCCACGGCGGAACCGGCGTTGAAGCCGAACCAGCCGATCCACAGCATGGCAGCGCCCATCAGGGTGTAGCCCAGGTTGTGCGGCGCCATGGCGGTCGTCGGGAAGCCCTTGCGCTTGCCCAGCACCAGGCAGGCTACCAGGCCGGCGATACCGGCGTTGATGTGCACCACGGTGCCACCGGCGAAGTCCAGAACGCCTTCGTCCCACAGGAAGGCGCCGTCACCGGACCAGACCATGTGGCACATCGGGGCGTAGACCAGGGTGAACCACACGGCCATGAAGATCAGCATCGCGGAGAACTTCATGCGCTCGGCGAAGGCACCGACGATCAGGGCCGGGGTGATGATGGCGAAGGTCATCTGGAAGACGATGAACACGCTTTCCGGAATCGCATACACCAGGCTGCTGGTGTCCACGCCGCTGAGGAAGGCCTTGGACAGGCCGCCGACGAAGGAGTTGAGGTTGGTGACACCCTTCTCCATGCCGGTGGTGTCGAACGCCATGCTGTAGCCGTAGATCACCCACAGCAGGCTGATCAGGCCGGTGATGGCGAAGCACTGCATCATCACCGACAGCACGTTCTTGGAACGCACCATGCCGCCGTAGAACAGCGCCAGACCGGGAATGGTCATGAACAGGACGAGCAGGGAGGCGACCAGCATCCATGCGGTATCGCCGGTATTCAGTACAACCTCGTCAGCCATGGCGATGCCGGGGGTAACGAGGGACAAAAGGGCTCCAAGCCCTGCGAATTTACGCAGAGTCATAGTGTTTCTCCTGGGGCGAGGGGTTCGTTCGGAGACTGGGTCTTAAACCGCGTCGGTGCCGGTTTCGCCGGTACGGATACGGATGGCTTGTTCCAGGTTGACCACGAAGATCTTGCCGTCACCGATCTTGCCGGTGTTGGCCGCCTTGGTGATTGCCTCGATAACGCGATCGAGCTGGTCATCGGCGATGGCCACGTCGATTTTTACCTTCGGCAGGAAATCAACGACGTACTCGGCACCGCGATACAGCTCGGTGTGGCCTTTCTGACGACCGAAGCCTTTGACTTCAGTGACAGTGATGCCCTGCACGCCGATCTCCGACAGTGATTCGCGCACGTCGTCCAGCTTGAACGGCTTGATGATGGCAGTGACTAACTTCATGAAACTCTCTCCCGTGTTGGTTGACGTGCCCCAGGTGAACCCGCGACAAGTCTAAGCGCAGTGTCTGGCTTTGGAAACGCGCCGCAGCGACCTCTCCAACCGCTGCGACACGCCACACCCCTCGCTCGTGACTCGGGGCTTGCCTCGCCTGTTGCACCGGAACTGCATCGGTGCACGCGTCGAAAGGGATAAAGCAGAAAGCTTGCCAGTTCTGAAAAAATTCATTTATTCAGCCAGTTAGGCGAAAACCCAGGCCTTGCGCCCAGACCGACCGACGGCATACGCACCAAAACAACGCACACGCACGGGCGGCAGCGCTCGAAAAACGTGCAGTTGCCGCCAGGCCGCACAGGGCCGAGGCCCGGCGGTCGCGTGCTACACTGCGGCGCAGATACCCGGAGTCCCATGATGCTGCCGCCCAAAGCCCTTTTTGATGTCCTTGGCCAGCAGGCCGCCCGCCTGTTCAGTGCCGATGCGCCGCTGCCGCGCGCCGAGCTGGAAGCCCAGCTGAAAATGCTCATGCAGAGCGCCTTCAGCAAGCTCGACCTGGTCAGCCGCGACGAATTCGACAGCCAGATGGTGGTGCTTGCCCGTACCCGCGCGCGCCTGGAAAGCCTCGAGGCCAAAGTCGCCGAGCTGGAAGCACGCCTGGCAGAGAAGCCCACGCCCAACGCCGAGTAAGCACTCCGGCGCCGGCGACTGACGATCAAGGAGTGATCGATGTCCCTGGCTCTTGTACACAGCCGCGCCCAGGTCGGCATTGAAGCCCCGGCCGTCAGCGTCGAAGCGCACCTGGCCAATGGCCTGCCCAGCCTGGCGCTGGTCGGCCTGCCGGAAACGGCGGTCAAGGAAAGCAAGGACCGCGTGCGCAGCGCCATCCTCAATGCCGGCTTCGACTTCCCGCCGCGACGCATCACCCTAAGCCTCGCCCCCGCCGATCTGCCCAAGGATGGTGGTCGCTTTGACCTGGCCATCGCCCTGGGCATTCTCGCCGCCAGCGGACAGGTTCCGACGGAGGCCCTGAACGGGCTGGAATGCCTGGGCGAGCTGGCGCTGTCCGGTGCCATCCGGCCGGTGCAGGGCGTGCTGCCCGCCGCCCTCGCCGCCCGCGCCGCCGGGCGCGCGCTGGTGGTGCCCCTGGCCAATGCCGAGGAGGCCTGCCTGGCCTCGGGCCTGACCGTGTATGCCGTCGAGCACCTGCTGCAGCTGGCCGCGCACCTCTGCGGACAAACGCCCCTGACGCCCTACCAGGCCCAGGGCCTGCAAAGACAAAGCGCCGCCTACCCGGACCTGGCCGATGTCCAGGGCCAGCAGGCCGCCAAGCGCGCCCTGTTGATTGCCGCGGCCGGCCAGCACAACCTGTTGTTTTCCGGCCCGCCCGGCACCGGCAAAACCCTGCTGGCCAGCCGCCTGCCCGGCCTGCTGCCGCCCCTGAATGAAGAAGAAGCGCTGCAGGTCGCGGCCATTCACTCCATCGCCAGCCATACCCCGCTGGATGCCTGGCCGCAGCGGCCCTTCCGCCAACCACACCACAGTGCCTCGGGGCCGGCCCTAGTCGGTGGTGGCAGCCGGCCCAAGCCCGGCGAAATCAGCCTGGCCCATCAGGGCGTGCTGTTTCTCGACGAGTTGCCGGAGTTCGACCGCAAGGTGCTGGAGGTGTTAAGAGAACCGATGGAGTCCGGCGAAATCGTCATCGCCCGGGCCCACGACAAGGTACGTTTCCCGGCCCGCTTCCAGTTGGTGGCGGCGATGAACCCCTGCCCTTGCGGTTATCTCGGCGACCCCAGCGGGCGCTGCCGCTGCACCCCGGAGCAGATCCAGCGTTATCGCGGCAAGCTGTCCGGCCCGCTGCTCGACCGCATCGACCTGCACCTGTGCGTGGCGCGCGAGGCCACCTCGCTGCAACCCGAGCCAGGCCAGGGTCCCAGCAGTGCCGAGGCGGCGAGCCAGGTCGCCGAGGCGCGGCAGCGTCAGCTCGCCCGCCAGGGCCGCGCCAATGCCCAGCTCGACCTGGCCGGCCTGCGCCAGCACTGCGCCCTGACCACGGACGATCAGCACTGGCTGGAAAGCGCCTGCGAGCGGCTCGGCCTGTCGCTGCGCGCCGCCCATCGAGTGATGAAGGTCGCGCGCACCCTGGCCGATCTGCAGCAGCAAAGCCAGATCCAGCGCGCCCATCTGGCCGAAGCCCTGCAGTACCGTCCGGCCAGCCCGGCCCTGAGCTGAATGGACCCAGACTGAATAGAGGATGACTGCCATGCGCTGGCCATCGCTTGCCCTGTACACCCTGCTGCTCGCCCAGAGCGCCCAGGCCGGACCGCTGCGCGACTGGCTGGCGGAACGGCGCGCGGACAACCCTGTTCCTCAGGAGATCGCTTACGGCGACGACCCACGCCAGCGCCTGGATATCTATCGCCCGGCCGGTACACAGCCGGCGCCGATTCTGTGGATGGTCCACGGCGGCGCCTGGCGCACCGGCGACAAGCGCAACAGCGGGGTGATCGACAACAAGGTGGCGCGCTGGCAGCCGCAGGGCTTTGTCCTGGTCTCGGTGAACTACCGCCTGCTGCCCGAGGCCTCGGTCGCCGAGCAACTGGCCGATTTGCGCCTGGCGCTGCAACGCACTCAGCAACAGGCTGCCGAATGGGGCGGCGATCCGGCGCAAATGGTGCTGCTGGGTCATTCCGCCGGCGCCCACCTGGTCGCCCTGCTCAATGCCGACCTCGCGGCCAGTACCCGCCTGGGCATCCAGCCCTGGCGCGGCGCCGTACTGCTCGACAGCGCCGTGCTGGACCTGCCCGCGATCATGCACAAGCCGCACTACCGCTTCTATGATCAGGCCTTCGGTACCGACCCGGCCTACTGGCGCCAGCTCTCGCCCCTGCACCAGCTGCAAAAGGGTGCACCGCCCGTGCTGGCCGTGTGTTCCAGCCAGCGCCCGGATCAGTCCTGCGCGCAGGCCCATGCCTTCGCAGACAGCCTGCAGCGCCTCGGCAGCCGCGCCGAAGTTCTGCCGCAGCCGCTGTCGCACAAGGCCATCAACCACGAGCTGGGACTGGATAACGCCTACACCCGCCAGGTCGAGGTCTTTCTCGCCAGCCTCGGCGCCGGCCTGCAGCAACGTCTGCAGCCCTGAAACGACAACGGCCCGGACAAGCCGGGCCGTTGCATCACAGATTAACCAGCATCGCGCCGGACGCGAACTCAGTAGCTGGTCTCGGCCTTGACCACCAGCGCGCGGCTGCCGCCCCACTGCGGCGCCAGGCTGCCGATCAGCATGCCGGCCAGGCTGAACAGCAGACCGGCCAGTTGCGGCGGCCAGAAGGCCTCGTCGGTCAGGGTCACTTCGAGGTAGACCCACGAAACCAGACCGAAGCCGATCGCCAGCAACGCGCCCTGGGTGCTGGCACGCTTCCAGAACAGGCCCGCGAGCAGCGGCACCACGGCGGCGACCAAGGTGACCTTGTAGGCGTTGCCGACCATCTCGTAGATGCTGGCATCCGAGTACAGGGCGAAGGCGCAGGTGAAGATGGTGAAGGCCACGATGCTCAGGCGCATGGCGCGCAGGAACTGGTGATCCTTCATCGCCGGCAGGAAGCGCTTGAGCACGTTTTCGGTGAAGGTCACCGACGGCGCCAGCAGGGTGCCCGAGGCGGTGGACATGATCGCCGACAGCAGCGCGCCGAAGAACATGATCTGGGCAAACAGCGGCGTGCGCTCAAGGATCAGGTGCGGCAGGATCATCTGCGAATCCTCCGCCAGCCAGCGCTGCACCATCTGCGGGTCGATCATCGACGCGGCATAGGTGAGGAAGATCGGCAGCATGCAGAAGCACAGGTAAAACGCGGCACCAAACATCGAGGCACGCGCGGCGATGTTCTCGGTCTTGGCCGACATCACCCGGGCGTACACGTCCTGCTGCGGAATGGAGCCGAGCATCATGGTCACGGCGGCGCCGATGAAGGCCACCACGTCCTTGGGTTCGAAGCTGTGCATGAAGGTGAACTTGCCGGCATCGGCCGCATGGGCGATGACCACATCCGCGCCACCGGCCATGTCACCGATCAGCCAGGTCAGGTAGATCAGGCCGATGACGATGATGCCCATCTGGAAGGTGTCGGTCAGCGCCACCGACCACATGCCACCGAACAGGGTATAGATCAGCACGATGCCGGTGCCCAGCAGCATGCCCTGGGTGGTGCTGATCGCGCCGTCGGAGAGTACGTTGAACACCAGGCCGAGGGCGGTCAGCTGGGCGGCGATCCAGCCCAGGTAGGAGGCGATGATCACCAGCGAGATGATCAGCTCCACGTTCGGTCCGAAGCGCTTGCGGAAGTAGTCGCCGATGGTCAGCAGGTTCAGGCGGTAAAGCGGGCGGGCAATGATCAGGCCGACCAGCATCAGGCAGCCGAAGGAGCCGAACGGGTCCTCGACGATGCCGGCAAAACCCTCTTCGATAAACGTCGCCGGAATGCCCAGCACCGCTTCGGAACCAAACCAGGTGGCAAACACCATCGCCGCCACGATCGGGAATCCCATGCTACGGCCACCGGCCGCGAAGTCCTTGGAGTTGTGCACCCGGGTGGATGCATAAACGCCGATCCCAACGGTGACCAGCAGATACAGCACAACAAACCAGATCAACATCGCTTTATGTTCCAAAGGCTCTGGCCCGCCGGTTGATTGCTCCGCGGCATCCCGCGCGCTGGGCTCATCTCAACCTAAGCCGGCAACGTTTTTTCTTATGCTCTTTGGGGGCGCCATCAGCGGTACCGTGCCCGACACACCCCAGGGTGGCGCAGTCTCGCAGATGCGTAAAATATGTCAAACAATTGAAATGATTTTCTGCACAAAGCCGATGAACGAACCGCACAGCGCCATCGCGTAAAATTCACATCCATCTGATTTAAAAGCACTTATTAAAATCAGCCGACAAACGCCAGTTGATTATTCTTGACAACCCAGGCACCCATGAGTGACCTGAGCAGCAGCCACAACGTGAGCCCTGCGCACAGCCACTGGCCCTGCCCGCATTCGGCGTTTAGGCTGAAGCCGTCCCTGCAAGGAAACCGGCCATGCCTGCCAGACTGTCACGTCGACTCCACACCCTGCTCTTGGTGCTTCTGTGTGCCAGCCTCGGCGCCTGCAGCAGCCTGCTGCCGGGCGATCCGCCACAAATCCAGGTGGCCGGCCTGGAGCCGCTGCCCGGCGAGGGGCTGGAAGCCCGTTTCGCCCTCGCCCTGCGTATCCAGAATCCCAACAGCC
>CALMID010000450.1 GCA_937863915.1 uncultured Pseudomonas sp. | reverse complement strand
GCTCCAGCAGCCAGCCTCTGTGGGACGAGGCACTGGACTGGTTCGAACAGCTGAAGAACAACCGTCGCGCCGCCTGAACAGCCGGCTTTCAGACAGAACCCAGGAGAAAACGGATGAACCCGCAACAGATGAGTGGCCTGCAGATCATGCAGGCCTTTGCCGCAGGGCACTTCCCCAAACCCGGTATCGCCAAGACCATGCCCATGGAAGTCGAAACGGTGGAGCCCAACCGAGTGGTCTTCGCGGTGACCGCCGACGAGCGCCACACCAACCCGCTGGGCGGCGTACATGGGGGCTTTGCCGCCACCGTGCTGGACTCGGTGACCGGCTGCGCCACCCACACCGCACTGGCCGCCGGCGAGAGCTACGGCACCATCGAACTGAACGTGAAGATGAGCAAGGCCATTCCGTTCAACCGCACCCTCCGCGCCGAAGGCAAGGTGATCAACGTCAGCTCGCGCCTGGTCATCTCCGAAGGCAGCATCCGCGACGAAGACGGCACCCTCTACGCCTACGGCACCGCCACCTGCATGATCCTGCGCTGAGTCCGTCACGGCCGGGCCGCGGCCAGCAGCTACGCTCAAGGCATAGCCTGTGTCGCGGAGGCCGCCATGGCCCTCAGTGTGCTCGACCTGTTCAAGATCGGTATCGGCCCGTCCAGTTCCCACACGGTCGGGCCCATGCGGGCAGCAGCGCGTTTTGCCGAGGGACTGCGCCGCGACGGCCTGCTGACTGACACCGCTCAGGTGCGGGTCGAACTCTACGGCTCACTGGGCGCCACCGGGCGCGGCCATGGCAGCGACAAGGCCGTGCTGCTGGGCCTGGAAGGTGAGCAGCCGGACAGCATCGACACCCGGCAGATCGACGCGCGCCTGGCGGCGATCCACGCCAGCGGCAGCCTGCTGCTGGCCGGTCTGCAGCGCATCCGCTTCGTCGACAGGGAACATCTGGCGCTGATCCGCAAGGCGCTGCCCTATCACCCCAATGGCCTGATCTTCCGCGCCTTCGACAGCGCCGGTCTGCAGCTGCGCACCCGCGAGTACTACTCGGTGGGAGGCGGTTTCGTGGTCGATGAGGCAGCCGTGGGCGCCGACCGCATCGTCGCGGACCAGACCACCCTGCCCTATCCCTTCCACAGCGCCCGCGAACTGCTCGCCCACTGCCAGAGCACGGGGCTGTCGATCAGCGCCCTGGTGCTGGCCAACGAAGCCGCCTGGCGCCCGGAGGCCGACACCCGCGCCGCACTCTTGGGCATCTGGCAGGTGATGCAGGACTGCGTCGCCGCCGGCTGCCGCCATGAAGGCATCATGCCCGGCGGACTCAAGGTGCGCCGACGCGCCGCCGACCTGCATCGTCAGCTGTGCGCCCAGCCCGAAGCCAGCCTGCGCGACCCGCTGACTGTGCTGGACTGGGTCAACCTCTACGCCCTGGCCGTCAACGAGGAGAACGCCAGCGGCGGCCGGGTCGTGACCGCCCCGACCAATGGCGCCGCCGGTATCATCCCGGCCCTGCTGCACTACTACCGGCGCTTCAGCCCCGGCAGCAGTGACGAAGGCGTGCTGCGCTTTCTGCTGACCGCCGGCGCCATCGCCATGCTGTACAAGGAAAACGCCTCCATCTCCGGCGCCGAAGTGGGCTGCCAGGGCGAAGTCGGCGTGGCCTGTTCCATGGGCGCCGGCGCCCTCTGCGAAGTGCTCGGCGGCACCCCGCAGCAGGTCGAGAACGCCGCCGAAATCGGCATGGAACACAACCTCGGGCTGACCTGCGACCCGGTCGGTGGCTTGGTGCAGGTGCCCTGCATCGAGCGCAACGCCATGGGCGCGGTGAAGGCCATCAACGCCGCGCGCATGGCCCTGCGCGGCGACGGCCAGCACTACATCAGCCTCGACCGGGTGATCCGCACCATGCGCCAGACCGGCGCGGACATGAAGAGCAAGTACAAGGAAACCGCCCGTGGCGGGCTGGCGGTGAACATCATCGAGTGCTGAAACCTGACTCCAGCCCCAAAAAAAGAAGGCGGCACTGCTTGCGCAGGCCGCCCCAATCACGGAGTTGAAACTCTGTCGAACTCGGCCGCCTACCGACACAACACGGCGGCCCAGTGAACCTTGGATTACTTTTCCAGGATCGCGGTCACACCCTGGCCGCCGGCAGCGCAGATGGAGATCAGGCCGCGGCCCTCACCGGCCACCGAGAGCAGCTTGGCCAGGTTGGCGACGATGCGTCCGCCGGTGGCGGCGAACGGGTGGCCGGCGGCCAGGGAGCTGCCCTTGACGTTCATCTTGCTGCGGTCGATGGCGCCCAGCGGCTTGTCCAGGCCCAGGCGGGTCTTGCAGTAGTCGGCGTCTTCCCAGGCCTTGAGGGTGCAGAGCACCTGGGCGGCGAAGGCTTCGTGGATCTCGTAGTAGTCAAAATCCTGCAGGGTCAGCTGGTTGCGCGCCAGCAGACGCGGCACGGCATAGGCCGGCGCCATCAGCAGGCCCTCGTCACCTTTGACGAAGTCCACGGCAGCCGCTTCGCCATCCTTGAAGTAGGCGAGAATCGGCAGGCCGCGCGCCTTGGCCCACTCTTCGCTGGCCAGCAGCACCACCGAGGCGCCGTCGGTCAGCGGCGTGGAGTTGGCCGCGGTCATGGTGCCGCGCGCGCTGCGCTCGAAGCAGGGTTTGAGGGTCTTGAGTTTTTCCAGGCTGATGTCCGGGCGCAGGTTCTGGTCGCGGGTCAGGCCACGGAACGGGGTGATCAGGTCGCTGTGCCAGCCTTCGGCATAGGACGCGGCGAGTTTCTGGTGGCTGGTCACGGCCAGCAGGTCCTGCTCGTCACGCGGGATTTCCCAGCGCTGCGCCATCAGTTCGCAGGACTCGCCCATGGACAGGCCGGTGCGTGGCTCGCCGTTGCGCGGGATGGCCGGAGCCAGGTGACGCGGGCGCACTTTCAGCAGGGTCTTGAGCTTGTCGCTGGTGGTCTTGCCACGGTTGGCTTCGAGCAGAATCTGGCGCAGCTCTTCATGCACACCGATGGGCGCATCGGAGGTGGTGTCCACACCGCCGGCGATGCCGCATTCGATCTGCCCCAGGGCAATCTTGTTGGCCACCAGCAGTGCCGCTTCCAGGCCGGTGCCGCAGGCCTGCTGCAGGTCGTAGGCCGGCGTCTCTGCCGACAGGCGCGAGCCCAGCACGCACTCGCGGGCCAGGTTGAAGTCGCGGGAGTGCTTGAGCACCGCCCCGGCGACGAATTCGCCCATGCGCTGGCCGTGCAGGTTGAAGCGCTCGACCAGGCCATCCAGGGCGCTGGTCAGCATGTCCTGGTTGCACGCCGTGGCATACACGGTATTGGAACGGGCGAAGGGAATACGGTTGCCGCCGACGATGGCGACCCGACGCAGCTGGGCCATGGGGTGCTCCTGAAGTTGAGGCTGTTGCCAGTGGCGCACAGGCTAGCGTCTGGCCGATTCGCCGCATTGGCCGCCTTGCCGGGGTGCCAGGCAGCGCGGTCAATTGCGCCATCGCCCGGCATGCGTAGAGTGGCGACACTTTTTCGAACCCTGTACCTCGGGAGCCAGTCCATGTCCGATCGTTACCTTGCCTTCGTCAACTCCAACTTCGGCCGCCGCCTGGCCGGTTCCCTGGGCCTGCCGGCACCGGTACGCCTGGAGCGCTGGATGGCCGGCCGCGCACGCCCGGTGGAAGGCGCCCTGCTGCTCGGTGGCGGCGGTGCCCTGGCCGAAGCCGCCAGCGGCGTGCTGAACAAGCTGACCGACGAAAGCTACGCCGATGTCGACGGCCGTTTCGGCCTCAAGCGCTGGACCGCCGAGCACGGCCCGAAACTCAAGGCGCTGGTATTCGACGCCAGCGGCCTGAGCACATTCGAGCAACTGATCGAGCTGCGCAATTTCTTCCAGCCGGCCATGAAGGGCCTGGGCAAGTGCCCGCGCGTGGTGGTGCTGGGCCGCGCCCCGGAGTCGCTGAAAGACCCGGTCGCCGCCAGCGTGCAGCGCTCGCTGGAAGGCTTCACCCGCTCGCTGGGCAAGGAGATCCGCCGCGGCGGCAACGTCCAGCTGCTGTATGTGGCCAAGGGTGCGGAAAACCAGCTGGAAGGCGCCCTGCGTTTCTTCCTCTCGCCCAAGAGCGCCTATGTCTCCGCCCAGGTGCTGCGCCTGACTCCGGCCAGTGAACAGGTCAAGGACTGGACCCGCCCGCTGGCCGGCAAGAAGGCCCTGGTCACCGGCGCCTCGCGCGGTATCGGCGCATCGATCGCCGAAGTGCTGGCGCGTGACGGTGCCGAGGTGATCCTGCTCGACGTGCCGCCGGCCAAGGATGCGCTGCAAGGCCTCGCCGCCCGTCTGGGTGGCCGTGCCGTGGCGCTGGATATCTGCGCCGAGGATGCCCCGGCGCAACTGGTCGAGGCGCTACCCGAGGGGGTCGACATCGTCGTGCACAACGCCGGCATCACCCGCGACAAGACCCTGGCGAAGATGAGCGATGCCTTCTGGGACTCGGTGATCAACGTCAACCTCAAGGCGCCACAGGTGCTGACCCAGGCCCTGCTCGACGCCGGCAAGCTGCACGACAACGGCCGCGTGGTGCTGATCGCCTCGATCTCCGGCATTGCCGGCAACCTCGGCCAGAGCAACTACGCGGTGAGCAAGGCCGGCGTCATCGGCCTGGCCCAGGCCTGGGCACCGACCCTGGCCAAACGCGGCATCACCATCAACGCCGTGGCGCCGGGCTTTATCGAAACCCAGATGACGGCGGCCATTCCCTTCACCATCCGCGAAGCCGGCCGGCGCATGAACTCGATGAACCAGGGTGGCCAGCCGCAGGACGTGGCCGAGGCCGTGGCCTGGTTCGCCCAACCGAGTTCGGGCAGCCTCAACGCGCAAGTGATGCGTGTCTGCGGGCAGAGCCTGCTCGGCGCCTGAGGCTAGGGTCTGTCACCGCCCGGGGCCCTGAGCCCCGGCGGTGTTACCGGCGGCGGCCGGGCGCCCTTCGCAAGTTCGGCGCCATGGCCTGCCACCGGCCGCTAACATGAGCTGACTCTCTGCCAGGAATCCGCCCATGCTGATCGCCCGCCTGTTTGCTCCCGCTCTTGCATTACTGGCCCTCGCCGGTTGCAGCACGCCCGCCAACGAAGCCATCCAGGTCGCGCCACAGGCCAGTGCCGCGCAGTACCAGAGTTTCAGCGTGGCGCCGATCCGCGCGCCGGGGCACCGGATGGACCTGGAACAGCGTTTCACCACCGCCGTCGTCCGCGCCCTGGAAGCCAAGGGCTATCAGCGGCTGGACCAGGGGGATTTGCAGGTGATCTATGCCCTGGGCCTGAACAAGGAAAGCGGCGTCGAACTCAAGCCGGTGCAGGTGGGTGGCGCGACTTACACCCAGACACTGACCACCGAGGAAGAACGCGCGCGCCTGGCCCTGCGCATCCTCGATGCCCGCAGCAAGGCCGTGCTCTACGAAGCCAATATCAGCCGCCAGCTGCACAATCCGGACATGTCGCAGGAAAACTTCGACCGCGGCGTCGCCAAGATCCTCGCCGACTTTCCCGCCCGCCGCTAAACGCCTGGTTCAGGCGCTCACACTTGCGCCCGGCCCTCGGCCTGGCGCAGGCAGAGAAACGCCAGTGCCGCCGACACGGCTTCGAACAGCAGCGCGGCGAAATTGAAGGTCTGCTGCGCGCCGCCATCCAGCCACAGGCCGCCAATGCGCGCCAGGGCCAGGGCGCCATACAACAACACCAGCAGCATCCAGGTGGCCTCCTGCAGACGCGGACGCAGCAGCGCCAGTCCCAGCCAGGCGGCGAGCCCCAGCTGCAGGCCGCCGTAATAGGCGCGCACATCGGTGACCGCCGCACTCTGCATCAGCAACATGCCACTGAGGTTGGCCATGGCCTCGGGCTGGGCGAAATAGGCCAGGCCGAAACCGCCCAGCACCAGCGCCTGCACGGCCAGAAACAGCTTGCTCCACGACATCACATACCTCCTTTACCGGTGCGCCCGAGCATAGGCACAAAGCCCGGCGCCCGGAAGCCCCGGCCATATCCTGCAACAGCGTGGCGCTGGGCGGCCCGGCGCAGAGGGGCTAACCTGCTTTCATTTGCCGGAGCCCCTGCCATGCGCACTCTCGTTCTGACCGGCCTGCTGCTCAGCAGCGCCCTGCACGCCGCCGAAGCCCCCAGCATCGAGGTCTATCGCGACCCCAACTGCGGCTGCTGCTCGGCCTGGGTCGAGCACCTGCAAGCCAACGGTTTTACCGTCAACGAGCACATCGAGCAGGACATGAGTGCGGTCAAGCAGCGCCTCGGCGTGCCTCCACGTCTGGCGTCGTGTCACACCGGGGTGATCAATGGCCAGTTCGTCGAGGGCCATGTACCGGCCCGAGATGTCCTCGGGCTCAAGCAGCGGCCCGAGCTGGCAGGCCTGGCTGTGCCGGGCATGCCGCACGGCTCGCCCGGCATGGAAACCGGGCGCCAGGACAGCTACGAGGTGATCGGCCTCGATCGCCAGGGCAAGGAAAGCGTGGTGCAGCGCTACCCCTGAGTCACACCCCCTTGCCGGGCGTCCGACGAAAGGCAACACTGCAGCGATAGCCCTCTGCACAAGGTTCGTCGTATGCCCGTCCCGCTCAGCCTGCATGCCTGCCCTTCCGCCCTGCGCCAGCAGGGCGGCATCCTGCTGAAACTGCTGTTGGGACTGGTGATACTGCTGCTGATCGGCGCGGCGCTGCTGTTCAAGCTGCGACCCGAGCTGTTCGCCACGCTCCAGACCAGGCCTGCCATCCCGGCCTCCAGCGCCACGCAGGCGCCGGTCGAAAAGCCCAAGCCGATTGTTCCGCCCAGCGACAGCCGCCAACTGGTACAGACCGTGCTGCTCAGCAGCGAAGATGTGCTGGGCGAGCTGATGGCGCGCGGCGATCAGGTCTACAAGAAGCCGAACAGCGAGCTGTTCGAAGGCAGCGTGAGCAACCCCTGCACCGCTCCGGCCAAGGCCAGCGGTACGTTCTACTGCCCCAAGAACAAGACCCTCTACATCGATCTGGCCCAACTCCAGCAACTGCAGACGGACTACCCGGCAGAAGGCGCCGTCGCCCAGGCCTACCTGATCATCCGCCCCCTGAGCCAACACGTCACCGCTCAGACGGGGCTCTATGCCCGCTTCAACATGGCTCAGCAGATGGCCGGCAAGGGCAAGGAAAGCGACGAACTCCAGCTGCGCTTCGACCTGCTCAAGGACTGCCTGACCGGCGTGTGGGCCGGCTATGCCCGCAAACGCCTGGACTGGCTGGAGGAACGGCATCTGGGCGCAGCGCTGATCGCGGCGAATGTGGTGACCCAGCGCCGCCTGCAGCTGGGCGGCACCAGCCAGTGGCCGGAACCCATCAGCCACGGTACGTCCAGCCAGCGTGAATATGCACTCAGACAGGGCTTCGCCTCAGGTGATCCGAAGTCCTGCGACCCCTTCATCCATCCCTGATCAGAGCAGCGCCAGCAACTCGGCACAGCTACCGGCGTGCAGGTCGGCCAGCTGCGGCCAGGGGTTATCCGGCAGGTTGACCAGCACCGCGCAGGCTCCGGCCTGGCGTGCGCACTCCAGGTCATAGCGGTAGTCACCAACCATCACCAGACGGCTGCTGGGCACCTGCCAATACGTCGCCAGATACAGCAGGCCGCCCGGGTCAGGCTTGGGTGGCGCTTCGTCACGGCCGAGGATGGCCGCTTCGGCAAAGCACTCACGCAGACCGATCACCTCCAGCGTCAGCTCGGCCAGCGGCAGGGCATTGCGGGTCAGGATGCCCAGCTGGCAACCGCGCCGGCACAAGGTCTGCACCAGTTCACGGGCGCCCGGCGCCGGCTGCGCCGCCAGGGCCAGTTCGCGCTCATGGGCCAGTAGCCAGGCATGCTTGGCCGCCGCCTCATCCTCGGGCAGCTGCGCCAGGTGGGCGAGGATGTCGTGCTCCTGAGGAATGTCCAGGGCACGCTTGATCGCCGGGAAGTCGTGAATCGCCAGGGTCAGGGTGCCATCCATGTCGAACACCCAGTGCTGGCGGTCACGCAGCGCGGCGGGGGTCATTTCCAGTCTTCGCGCAGACGGGTCAGGCCTTCCTGGGCTACCGAGGCCACCAGTTGGCCGGCACGGTTGTAGATGCTGCCGCGGGAGAATCCGCGGGCATTGCCCGACCAGGGGCTATCCATGCTGTACAGCAGCCAGTCGTCCATGCGCAGGTTGGCGTGGAACCACAGCGAATGGTCGAGGCTGGCCACCTGCATGAACTTCTGGAACACCGACACGCCGTGGGGCTGCATCGAGGTGGTCAGCAGGTTGAAGTCGCTGGCGTAGGCCAGCAGGAACTTGTGCAGCTGCGGCTCGTCCGGCAGGTTGCCGGCGGCACGGAACCAGACATGCTTGACCGGCTCGCAGGGCTTGGGCGCGAAGGGGTTGATCAGTGTGACCGGGCGAATCTCGATGGGTTTCTCACTGACGGCACGCTCGCGCAGGCGCTCCGGAATCATCGGCGCGACCATGCGCGCCAGTTCGGTTTCCGATTTCAGCTCCTCCGGCCCCGGCACCTGGGGCATCTCCGGCTGGTGGCTGAAGCCTTCCTCGTCGTACTGGAACGAGGCGGCGCAACTGAAGATCGGCTTGCCCTTCTGGATCGCCGTCACCCGGCGTGTACTGAAGCTGCCACCGTCGCGGATGCGCTCGACCTGGTAGACCACCGGAATGGTGGCATCACCGGGACGCAGGAAGTAGCCGTGCATCGAGTGCACATGGCGCGCCTCCTCCACCGTCTGGCTGGCCGCCGAGACGCACTGACCAAGCACCTGGCCACCGAACAGCTGGCGAAAGCCGAGGTCCTGGCTGAGACCGCGAAACAGGTCCTCCTCGATCTGCTCAAGGCTGAGCAGGGCCACCAGGTTATCCAGCACGTGGGTCATGGGTTCTCCTATTAATGCCCGGGCTTAGGCTTGCCCGGGTCGACGCAAGGTGGGGTAGGCCGGCTGGCTGCTCAAGCGCAGGTCCCAGACGGCACGACCAAGGGTGAAATGGTAAAGGCTTTGCAGGCGGCTGTCGGCAATCCCGAGCAGTTCATGCACGGCATCATCGAAGTAACAGCCGATACCGGTCCCGGACAAGCCCGCCGCCTCGGCCTCCAGATAGAGCAACTGGCCGATCTGGCCGCACTCCCAATACAAGCGCGGATAGGCCCAGCTGCCATTGGCCAGGGCGTCATCGAAGTGCGCCAGCATGGCCACCGCCAGGCAGCCATCGGCGGCGATGTCCTGACCACAGCTGAGGAACTGCGCCACCCCGCGGGCATCGCCTTCCAGCAGCCGGTACAGCGGCACCTCCGTGCTGACCGGCTGCCAGAGGAAATCCGCGCGCAAGGCCTGCGGCCCGCTGCCGGTCCGGTCCAGCCAGTACAGGCCGGGGGTCAGCCCCTCGACGCGGTGGACGAACAGCAGCAGGTCGACGCGTGGCGTATCGCCGCTCAGCGCCAGCGGCACCGGCGAATGACCCGGCAGCAGGCGCGCCAGCCAGCTGTCGAGCAGCTCGCGGCGGATGCCGCTGCGCCCGTCCATGCTTTGCGCACTGCGGCGCCGATGCAACAAGGGGCGCAGCAGCAGCTCCGGCTCCTCGACTGGCGCCTGCCCTGCCGCCACCGCCCACGACCCTGACGGTAACTGCGGTGCACGGCACAGCGCCTGCGCACGTTCCAGTTCCGGCCAGTGCCGCTGTTCGGCCGACAGCCGATTGGGCAGCCCCAGCCGTGGCAGCGCGGAAAGCCCCGCCAGCAGCGCCTCGGAGAGACGGGGCTCGGCGTGTTGCGGCGGCCCGATCCAGAGCAGACAGTCAGCCTGCTCATGCTCGGCGAAACCGGCCTGATCCAGCCCCAGCACCGCGTCCAGCCGGGCCTCGGCCACCCCATGCAGCAGGCGCACCTGCCAGCCCAGTGCACTGGCCGCGATGGCCAGCGCCGCCTGGGCGTGGCCCAGGTCGTGCTGGCAATAGCGGTACGCCCGCTCGCCATACTTCCACGCCTCACGCCAGGCGATGCTGGACAGCCCAAGCAGAAAACCGCCGGCCGGCAGTGCACCGGCCAGCGCCTCCCCAAGTGCCGAGGGCAGCTCACTGCGGATCTCCAGCGCATGCTCATCCGGCGCGTAATGGGCCAGAAGACCCGACTCGCCGGCAACACCGGGCGGCAGCAGCAGGTAAGCCTCGGTCGGGTGCAGGTTGCCCGAGGAAGGGTTGACCCGCAGAGCCCAGCGATTGCCGCCGGCCTCCTTCCACGCCGACAACGCCAGGCTGTCGTAGAGCAACTGGCCGAGGCTGGCCAGATTCAGCGGCGCCGGCTCGCCCAGCGGCGCGGCAAACACCGCCTCATAGGCTGGCGACTGCTCCAGCGGGCGATGCGGCAGTTCAACCAGCGCCGCGCCGGCATAGCGGCGAAACGGCGCGGGCTGGCTGGCCCAATCCAGATAACCCGGCCCCGGCGCATAGTGCTGCGGCCGGTGCTTGCTCAGCGCGTGATAGGCGTAAACGCCACGCAGATCAGTCATGTTGGAATTCCTGTCACTGTCGCAACAGCCGCCGAGTGGTTTGACGGTTTGCGCCTCGTTGAATCCGCACAGCATACTGCCTCAAGCCCGCTGCCGAGCCCCGCCATGCCCCTGCCACTGATCTACCACGAGGATTACAGCCCGCCCTTCCCGGCCGGGCACCGTTTTCCCATGGCCAAGTTCCGCCTGCTCAAGGAGCAGTTGCTGGCCAGCGGCATCACCCGCGAAGAACAGCTGCTGCGCCCGGCCATCTGCCCGCCGGAGATTCTTGCGCTGGCGCACTGCCCGGCCTATATCGAGCGGTTCATGAACGGTACCCTCGGCCGCGAGGAACAGCGCCGCCTTGGTCTGCCCTGGAGCGAAGCGCTGGCGCGGCGCACCGTGCGCGCCGTGGGCGGCTCGCTGCTGGCCGCCGAACAGGCGCTGGAGCATGGCATCGCCTGCCATCTGGCCGGGGGCACGCACCATGCCCACTACGACTTTCCCTCGGGTTTCTGCGTATTCAATGACGCCGCCATCGTCAGCCGTTACCTGCTGAACAGCCAACGGGTGGCGCAGGTACTGATCGTCGACTGCGACGTGCACCAGGGCGACGGCACGGCCCGTCTGCTGGCGGATACGCCGCAGGCCTTTACCCTGTCGCTGCACTGCGCGAAGAACTTCCCCGCGCGCAAGGCACAGAGCGACTGGGACATCGAGCTGCCCAACGGCCTGGGGGATGACGAATACCTGCGCATTCTGGGCGATGCCCTGGACGTGCTGCTGCCGCGCCTGCAACCCGATCTGGTGCTGTATATCGCCGGGGTGGATGTGCACGCCGATGATGCCCTCGGCTACCTGCAACTCAGCGATGGCGGCATTGCCGCGCGTGATCGCCTGGTGCTGGAGCGCTGCCTGGAGCGCGACATCCCGGTGACCGGCCTGCTCGGCGGCGGCTATGACCCCGATCCGGCCAAGGTCGCCGCCCGCCACGCGCTGCTGCACCGCAGCGCGGCCGAGCTGTGGCAGGTCTGGCGCTGATTAGCGGTTAAAGCAGTACTTGGTTACGCCCCGCATGCTTGGCCCGGTACAGCGCCTCATCGGCACGCTGATAGAGCGTCCCGGATGACTCCTCCGGAACGGACAGGGCCATGCCCAGGCTCGCGGTCATGACCGGCAGGGTAGCCGAGCCGCGGTGCTCGATGGCCAGCTGCTCGATGGCCAGACGCACTTCTTCGGCCAGACCGTGCAGCGCCTGCTCATCGCAATCGAACAGCAGCAGGGCAAACTCCTCGCCACCAAGACGCACCGCCATGTCCAGCGGCCGACGGGCAAAGTCGTGCAGCACCCGCGCCACCCGCTGCAGGGCCAGGTCGCCGGCGCGGTGGCCGTAGCTGTCGTTGTAGGCCTTGAAGTGGTCCAGATCGACCAGCACCAAACCAATACGACACTTCTGCCGGCGCGCCTGGAGGAACAGCAACGCCAGCTTCTGCTCCAGGCTGCGACGGTTGTACAGGCCGGTCAGGCTGTCGCGCTCGGCCAGCCAGTTGAGCAGGTGCCGGGAGAGAAACTGCTCGCGCTGGTTGTGATCGCGCAGGTAGCCACCACCGGCACTGACCAGTACGCCTAGGAACAGGTAGACCGCCGTCAGGTTGAAGGCCCGCAGGTAATCGCCGATCAGCAGCCACTGGGCCAGCAGGAAGCTGCCGACAGAGATCACCAGCCCCACAAACAGGCTGGTGTAAAAGGTCATGCCCAGGGGGAAGAACGCGGCAATGGTGAGCAGGATCACTCCGTCATAGGAGGCCTGCATGCCCAGGCGGCTGTAGAGCATGTTGATCAGCGCCGTGGCCACCCCGGTCAGCGCGATGACCCAGGGGGTCAGTGACAGGGTGAGAAATTCCAGGCGTTTGACCAGAATCACCAGCTGCGCCACCAGCAGCAAACCGAGCACCGCCCAGCGCAGATCCAGCAGCCACCAGGCTGTTTCGCTGAGCTGTACGCCCTCGGTAAACGGCTGCAGGCGATGCAGGTCAACCGCAACGAAACCGCACCAGATCAGCAGGGCCAGTACAAGGGCAACGCGGCGCTGGCGAATCGCCGCCGCGCCCAGGTACTGGTCGTATTCACGCTCCAGTTGCGGTTCAAAGCGCAACCAGGCAAAGCCCTTGAGCAGTTGCTGCAGATAAGGGTTACCCGGGGTTCCGCGAAACAGTTCTTCAAAACTGGACAACATCGGTCGGCGCCACTCTTTTATAGGTGTTTTAGGCCCGCATACCCCTTAAAGGTAATGCCGCCAACACCGGAAAGCCAGCCATTAGCCAGGGGCGACTAGGCTAGAATGCGCGCCCCTGCCTGGAGACCCGCATGACTTCAACCTCTTCTGCCCCGTTGCCCGTGGTGATTGTCGGCGGCGGGCCGGCCGGTCTGATGGCGGCCGAAGTACTGGCCGAACAGGGCCTGGCGGTGGCGCTGTACGACGCCATGCCCTCGGTCGGGCGCAAGTTCCTGTTGGCCGGGGTTGGCGGCATGAACATCACCCACGCCGAAGCGCTGCCCGAGTTCATCAATCGCTATGGCGAGCGCCGCCAGCAGATCGGCCAGCTGCTGCAGGACTTTTCACCCGACCAGTTGCGCCAGTGGATCCATGGCCTGGGCATCGACACCTTTGTCGGCAGCTCCGGGCGGGTATTTCCCACGGACATGAAAGCCGCGCCCCTGCTGCGCGCCTGGCTGCGCCGTTTGCGCGAGCTGGGCGTGGTCATCCATACCCGCCAGCGCTGGCTGGGCTGGACCAACGACGGCGCCCTGCGCTTTGCCGGCCCACAGGGGGAACACAAGGTTGCCGCCCGCGCCACCCTGCTCGCCCTGGGCGGCGGCAGTTGGCGACGACTGGGCTCGGACGGGGCCTGGCTACCCTGGCTGGCCGAACGCGGCGTGCAGGTTGCCCCACTACAACCCAGCAACTGCGGTTTTGTCAGCCAGCCCTGGAGCGAGCTGTTCGGCGAGCGCTTTGCCGGTGCGCCGGTCAAGCCGGTGGCGCTGAGCCTGGGCGACGATGCGCCGCGCCAGGGCGAATTCGTGATTACCACACAGGGCGTCGAAGGCAGCCTGGTGTATGCCCTCTCGGCGGCCATCCGTGAACAGATCAACCACAACGGGCAGGCCAGGGTCTGGCTCGATCTGCTGCCCGGGCGCAGCGTGGAGAAAGTCGCCAGCCTGCTGAGCAAGCCGCGCGGACGCAAGTCGCTGAGCAACCACCTGCGCAGCCAGCTCGGCCTGGAAGGCGTGCGCGCCGCCCTGTTGCGCGAGCTGGGCGATGCCCGGCAGTTCGACGAGCCACTCGCCCTAGCCAATCAGCTCAAGCGCCTGCCCTTGGTGTTGCTGCGCACGCAACCACTGGATGAGGCGATCAGCAGCGCCGGCGGCGTAGCCTTCGAGGCGCTGGATGAAGGGCTGATGCTGCGCCAGCTGCCGGGCGTGTTCTGCGCCGGCGAGATGCTCGACTGGGAAGCCCCCACCGGCGGCTACCTGCTCACCGCC
>CALMID010000449.1 GCA_937863915.1 uncultured Pseudomonas sp. | reverse complement strand
ACGTCAAGCTGCGCTTCGACCCGAGCTACATGCAGATGGCGGCCGACGGCAAGCTCTGAAGCCCTCCCCAGCCCTCTCCCTCCGAGAGAGGGTTGGGGTGAGGGAAATCTGAAAGCCCGAGGAACCCCATGCGCCTGATCAACCGACACCCGGACCGCGGCGGCCGCCTGCTGCTGATCCTGTTGCCCTTCGCCCTGCTGCTGTTCGCCTACTTCACGGGCTCGGCGGCGCGGCTGACGGACAACCCCAACGACAAGCTGCTGCCCAGTGCCAGCCAGATGGTCAGCGCCATCGACCGCCTGGCCTTCACCGAGGACAAGCGCAGCGGCGAATACCTGTTCTGGCAGGACAGCGCCGCCAGCCTGTCGCGCCTGGGTCTGGGCATCGGCATCGCGGCCCTGGCCGGCCTGTGCCTGGGGATAGCCGCCGGCATCCTGCCGCTGCTGCGCGCGCCGCTGTCGCCGCTGCTGACCGTGCTGTCGATGGTGCCGCCGCTGGCGATCCTGCCGATCCTGTTTATCGTCTTCGGCCTGGGCGAATTGTCCAAGGTCATGCTGATCGTCATCGGCATCACCCCGGTGCTGGCTCGTGATCTGGAGCAGCGCGCCCGCGAGATTCCGGCGGAAATCCTGATCAAGGCACAGACCCTCGGCGCCAGCACCTGGACCCTGATCCTGCGCGTGGTGCTGCCGCAACTGCTGCCGCGCCTGCTGATTGCCCTGCGTCTGGTGCTCGGTTCGGCCTGGCTGTTCCTCATCGCCGCCGAAGCCATCGCCAGTACCGACGGCCTTGGTTACCGCATCTTTCTGGTACGCCGTTACATGGCGATGGACGTGATCCTGCCGTACGTGGTGTGGATCACCCTGCTCGCCTGGCTGATGGACCTGGGCCTGCGCCGCCTGACCCAGCTGGCCTTCCCCTGGTTCGAAGGGAGCAAGGTATGAAGCCCTTTATCGAGGTGAAGAATGTCTGGCAGGAGTACGGCGATCAGGTCGTACTCGAACGCCTGAACCTGTCGATCAACGAAGGCGAGTTCTGCACGCTGGTCGATGCCTCCGGCTGCGGCAAGTCGACTTTCCTGCGCCTGCTCCTGGGCCAGGAACGGCCGAGCAAAGGTGAAATCCTGCTGGCCGGCCAAGCCCTGCCCGGCGAGCCGGACAGCAGCCGCGGCGTGGTATTCCAGCGCTACTCGGTGTTCCCGCACCTCAGCGTGCTGGACAACGTGGCCATCGGCCTGGAGCTGCCCCGCTCGCCCCTGCTCGGCAGGCTGTTCGGCGCCGCCAAGCGTGACGCCCGCGCCCAGGCCGAAGCCATCCTGCGCAAGGTCGGCCTCGGCCATGCCCTGGACAAGTACCCCAGCGCGCTGTCCGGCGGCATGCAGCAACGCCTGGCCATCGCCCAGGCGCTGATCATGAAGCCGCGCGTGCTGCTGCTGGACGAACCCTTCGGCGCGCTGGACCCGGGCATCCGCAAGGACATGCACGCCCTGCTGCTGGAGCTGTGGCACGAGACCGGACTGACCGTCTTTATGGTCACTCACGACCTGAGTGAAGGCTTCAGCCTCGGCACCCGCCTGCTGGTGTTCGACAAGACCCGCATCGATCCGCATGCGCCGAACGCCTTCGGCGCGCGCATCACCTACGACATCCCCCTGAACAGCGACCGCCGCGCCCAGCGCGCCGCCGTCGCGGCGTTGCCGGCGCACATCACCGGCGACCTGCAACCGGCCCTGTAAGGAGCATCCCATGACCGCTGCACTCACCCTGCGCCCCACGCTGTACGAGGAACTCGTGCCCGGTGGCGGCCACACCTCCTTCGTCCTCAAGCGCGGCCAGCTGCTGCGCATCACCGATATCGAAGGCGGTGCCAACGTCAGCCTGCTGCTACTCAATGCCCACGAGAAGAGTGAGCGGCTGAACCTGCCGGACACCCTCAAGTGCCAGCACACCGCCAAGCTCACCGCCGGCCACTGCCTGTACTCGGATATGGGTCGCGTCCTCGCCGCCATCACCGCCGATACCTGCGGCTGGCATGACAGCATTGGCGGCGTGCTGAACGCGGCAGAAGTGGCCGAGAAGTACGGCCAGGGCCGCTATCAGGAGCTGCGCAACGGCTTCTTCCGCAACGGCATGGACAACCTGCTGGGGGAACTGGGCAAGTGGGACCTGAACCTGCAAGACCTGCTGATGAACCTCAACCTGTTCAGCAAGGTCACGGTCGATGGCGACGGCTGTTTCCACTTCGAAGCCGGCAACTCCAAAGCCGGCGACTACCTCGAGCTGTATGCGCCGATGGACACCCTGGTGGTGCTTACCGCCCTGCAGCACCCGATGGACCCGAATCCTGCGTACGCACCCAAGCCGGTGCAGCTCAGCTGGCAGCAGGTGCAGAGCGATGGCATCAGCGTGCTGTGCCGCACCTCGCGTCCGGAAAACGGTCGCGGCTTCCACAACACCGAACGGCTTTACCTGTAAGGAGCGGCGCCATGAGCCTGATCGAAAGCACCCTGCATCCCGAAGCCGCCGTCTTCCGCCACGTGATCCCGGCCGGCGAGCCCTACCTGTTCGAGGTCAAGGCCGGGCAGACCCTGCGCCTGCTCGACCTGGAAGGCAACCAGGCGGTCGACACCCTGTTCTTCTCGGCCCGTAACCCGCGCGAGCGCTACGACCCGCAGCGCACCCTGCGCAAGCAGAACAGCGTGTACCTGACCACCGGTACCGTGCTCTGGTCCAACCTCGGCAACCCGCTGCTGACCATCAGCGCTGACACCTGTGGCCGCCACGACACCCTCGGCGGCGCCTGCGCGCAGGAGAGCAACA
>CALMID010000448.1 GCA_937863915.1 uncultured Pseudomonas sp. | reverse complement strand
AAGGAGGGTTTGGGCTTCGTCGTAGTGACGAAGGAACGAAGATGAAGCCCAAACCCTCTAACGCAAAATCGCCGGTGAAGGCCTCCGCTGAGCGGGTGGTGAAGGATATCCGGCGCGCAACCAGACGACATTTCACCGCCGAGGATAAAATCCGCATCGTACTGGATGGCCTGCGTGGCGATGACAGCATTGCTGAGCTGTGCCGCCGTGAAGGCATTGCCCAGAGCGTGTATTACAGCTGGTCGAAGGAGTTCATGGAAGCCGGCAAACGCCGTCTGGCGGGCGACACTGCCCGCGCTGCCACGACCGGCGAGGTGCAGGATTTGCGCCGCGAGGCCCGTGCATTGAAGGAATGCGTTGCCGACCTGACGCTGGAGAACCGTTTGCTCAAAAAAAGCATGATCGCGGATGGGGGCGACGAAGAATGAGATACCCCGCATCAGAAAAGCTCGAAATCATCCGGATCGTTGAGCAGTCGCATCAGCCCGCCAAGCGAACGCTGGACCAACTCGGCATCGCGCGGCGGACGTTCTATCGCTGGTATAACCAGTATCTCGAAGGCGGGCCGGAAGCCTTGAAAGATCGGCCGTCAGCGCCAAACAGGGTGTGGAATCGCATTGGCAATGATATCCAGCAGCAGGTCATCGATATGGCACTGGATGAAGATGCGACCGCCCTCAGTCCCAGGGAGTTGGCTGTGCGATTCACAGACGAGAAACGCTACTTCGTATCGGAATCCACGGTTTATCGGTTGTTGAAGGCACATGACCTGATCACCAGTCCCGCCTACACGGTCATCAAAGCGGCGGAGGCGTTCCACACCAAGACCGTGCGACCGA
Source organism: uncultured Pseudomonas sp. (assembly GCA_937863915.1). Lineage (GTDB taxonomy): Bacteria > Pseudomonadota > Gammaproteobacteria > Pseudomonadales > Pseudomonadaceae > Aquipseudomonas. Next base: position 562 of record CALMID010000448.1, on the reverse strand, counting down.
ACGAGATGTGGCAAACAGACTTCACCTACTTCAAAATCATCGGGTGGGGCTGGATGTACCTGTCGACGGTGCTCGACGATTACTCGCGCTACATCATGAGCTGGAAACTGTGCACGACCATGTGCGCCAGCGACGTCACCGACACACTGGACATGGCGCTGGCAGCATCAGGCCTCGATCATGCCCGCGTGTTGCACAGGCCACGCCTGCTCAGCGACAACGGGCCGAGTTATATCGCCAGTGAGCTGGCCGAATATCTGGGCGCGAAGAATATAGACCATGTACGTGGCGCACCGTTCCATCCGCAAACCCAGGGCAAGATCGAACGCTGGCACCAGACCTTGAAAAACAAGGTGCTGCTCGAAAATCACTTCTTGCCCGGCGACCTTGAGGCCCAGATCGAGGCCTTCATCGAGCACTACAATCACAGGCGCTACCACGAGAGCCTGAAAAACGTGACCCCAGCTGATGCCTACTTCGGCAGAGCTGCAGCCATCATCAAACAACGCGAAAGGATCAAACGACAGACCATCGAATATCGGCGCTTGCAACACCGCAAGCT
>CALMID010000447.1 GCA_937863915.1 uncultured Pseudomonas sp. | reverse complement strand
ACCCTCGGCCAGCAGCTCGGGAGTGACCTTCCCCTGTCCGGCCAGAAGGCGCGCGCCCTCCCGCTCCCGCTGGAAGTGCCGCTCGGCCTTGGCCCCGACCAGCAGCTTGGCCAGCACGGCGCGGCCGCGCCAGCGCGCCAAGCCGACATAACGCTGACCGGGCAGCACCCGCAGCAGGCGCTCCAGCAGCAGCGGCTCGCCGTCCAGCTCCAGCTCGAACGGCAGCTCCGGCGCGCGGCCGGCCAGTTGCAGCTGCTCCAGGCGCATCAGCGCGACTCCTTGTGCCGGCGCCGGGCGCCCAGGCGCTGGCTCCAGCGCTCGATATCGCCTTGCTCGCCCAGATAGGCAGCCAGCAACTGGCGCACCTCGCCATCGCTCCAGACGCTGGCGCGGCGCAGAAGCGGCTCCAGGTCCTTGATCCGGTCGCGCTCGCCCAGCAGCAGCGGACGGGTCTTTTCTAGATCGATCAATTGCGCCTCGAAGCCCTCGTCGCCCTCACGGAGGAAGATGTGCTTCGGGTAAAAGCAGCCATGCATCTGGCCGGCCCCATGCAGTCGTCGCGCCAGCTCGCCGCAGGCACGCAGGATGGCCCTGCGCTGCGCTTCGGAAAGTTGCGCCCAGCCCTTCAGCCAGTGGTCCAGGTCCTGCCAACCATCCAGCGCGCGGGTCAGCAGTATGGCGCGGCGCTCACCTGGCAGCCGGCGTTCGGCAAAGAAGGCGGCCTCAAGGGCTGGGATGCCCAGCCCTGCATAGCGACGGATATTGCGGAACTCGCGGGCGAAGGTCGGCTCGCCCAGCGGATGCAGCAGGCTGCGGGTCAGGTGGTTGCTCTGGCGCTTGAGGTAGTAGGCGCGCTCGGCCAGCTCCAGCCGGTAGACGCTACTCCAGCCGCCGCGCTCGGTATTGGGCTCGTCGACGGCCTCCAGCTGCAGCGCCCAAAGCGCATCGAAACTGGCAAGGCCGTGGCGCTCGAGCAGTGCCCGGTCCTCGGCCGCAATGAAGTCGCTCATTCGCGCCCCTCGAAGAATTTCAGGATTCGCCGCGCCTGGTGCTTGTCGGCGGCGCTCAGGCGCTCGCGCCCCAGGTACTGCAGGAAGAAGCGCAGGCGCTGGCTGCGGCTCAGCACCTGGCTGGCCACCTTGTCCAGGCAGGCGAGGTCCTTGTCGATGCGGTAGCGCAGCAGGGGGCCCCACCAGAAGCTGCCGGTCGGGCAGTCGATGAAGAACAGATCACCCGCCTCGTTGACCAGCAGGTTGCGCCATTTCAGGTCATTGTGGGCGAAGTGGTGGTCATGCAGCGCGCGGGCACCTCGAGCCAGCTGCGCGCTGATGCGCGCCACCCAGGCGCTGTCGGCCAGGCGTTCACGCTGGTGACCGGCGATATGACCGAGGTCCTCGGTACCAACCAGCTCGCGGGTGATCAGCGCGCCGCGGACGAAGGCGCCGGCACGACGCTCCAGGCCATAGGCGACGATCTCCGCGGTCGGGATGCCCCAGGCGGCGAAATGCCGGAGGTTCTGCCACTCGGCCTTGATCCGCGGCCGACCGAAGTAACGGCGCAGCCCCTTGCCGGCCGCCCAGTAGCGCTTGACGTAGTAGCGCACACCTCCGAACTCGACACGGATCACCTCGGACAGCGGGTCGCTGGTGATGCGCTGCCCCTGCAGGGCGAACACCGCGTCCAGCGAGCCGAACGCGGCTTCGAGTCCGGCATGCGCCGGCTGCAATACCCAGCCCGCCATCAGCCTGCCCTGCCCAGCTCGGCGGCGATGCGCCAGACCGGAATGAACGGCCGCCAGATATAGCGGCCCAGCAGCTTGAAGCTGGCCCATGGCGCCAGAACGCGGTTGTGTCCATTGAAGCCCGGACGCCAGACGAACTCGGCATGCTTGCGGGTGATGGTGAAGCTGCGCAGCCCCATCAGCGAACCCAGGTGGCCTCCGCCGGAGTCATTACTGATGACCGCCGAGCAGCCGGCAAGAAAGTCCATCAGCGCGCGGATGTCAGGGAAGGCATGCAATGGGAAGTCCGGATAGAGCGCTGCCAGTTGCTCGCGTTCGGCCGGCATGCCGACGAACTCGACGTTCCAGCCCTGCGCGCGCAAGCGCCGCGCCAGCCAGCGGAAACCCGCTGGCGAGTAGTTTTTCTTCTCATGCGGGGTGGTCGGGAAGATCGCCACCCGGCGCCGCGCTTCGCCCGTTTTCGGCGGCAACGCGACGGCCACTGGCTCATCCGAGGCCAGCCCGTAGACGCTCGCCGCATACTCGTCGACCCACTGCACCATGCTCAGCCCATCGCGCGAACGCAGGCACAGCGGGCGGCTGGCGCTGGGCAGCTCTGCGCCGGCCACGCGTACCGCGCGCCCATCAAGAGCCAGCTGGCGCGGCAGCTTCTTGGCCGTGACGAAGGCGATGTTCGGCGCCTGCAGCACCTGCTCGATCCGCTCGTGCTCGCGTGTCAGCCAGTTGATGTAACTGACCACCAGATCGTTCTCGGCCGCCAGCAGCTGCAGATCGACTGCCTGGCTGGGCTCGACCTGAAGCCAGGGAAAGTAGTCACGCGCCGAGTACAGCGTGCTGCTTATGAAGCGCACCCGCGCACCGGCACGGTGAAACAACCAGGCCAGCCGCGAATAGATGGTCACATCACCCAGGGCGGCGCAGGGCACAATGGCCACGCGCTTGCCGTTCCAGTCGGTCTTGTTGATCACAACGCATCTCCATAGCGCTGCTTGCGGTCATAGAGCTTCGCCGCCTTGCGCTCCAGCCAGGCCAGCAGCCGGGCTTCTTCGCGCAGGATGTCGCGCAGCGGCCGCTGAAAGTAACCCTGCAAAAAGCGCAGCTTGTCACTGCGGGTCAGGCCGATGTCCAGCGCGGAGAAGTACAGCGCGGCCAGGTCCTTGTCGCGCCAGCGGCGCGGGATGGCGGCGCGGGTCTGGGCGCGGTGCAGGTCGATCACCGACAGGCGGAAGTCGTCCGCCGTCACCGGCCGTTCGGTGTGCAGCAGGAAGTGGCAGATGTAGCAGTCGCGGTGGTTGACCCCGGCGCGGTGCATGCCGCCGACCATCTTCGCCACCTCGGCGATCAGCCCACGCTTGAGACGCGGCTCGGGCGGCTGCTGGCGCCAGTTCAGGCTGAACTGTTCCAGATCGGTGGTCGGCGCCAGCTCCTCGGTGATGATGAAGGAGTGCTGCCGGGCCGGATTACCCCCGCGCTCGCCATAGGCCACGGCAGTCATGGTCGGCACGCCAGCCTCGTGCAGGCGGGCGATGGCCTGCCACTCCTGGGCGGCACCAAGCACCGGCAGCTTGGCGGTGAGCAGGTTCTTGACGATCTCGCCCCAGCCGATGCCGCGGTGAATCTTGACGAAGTAGCCGCGCCCGTCCACCTCGGTGCGCAAGGTGCGGCGGCCTTCCAGCTCGCGGTAGACCTGACCCTGCAGCGCCTCCACGGCGGCGAAGGCGTCCTGGCCTGCCCACAGGCTTTTGAACGGTTCGGTGAGCATGAGCTTCACGGGCGTTTCTCCGCGAGGATCACATCGGCGGCCTTCTGCGGCATCGAGTAGAGGTCGGCGCAGTCGGCAAAGGCCAGACCGTTGCGCCCCCAGAAGGCGCGGCGCTCATCGTCGGCCAACATGTCGGCCAGGGTGCGGTTGAGCTGCGCCTGGTCGAAGGGGCTGGCCAGCACCCGGCCGGCATCGGCCTCGGCGATATAGTGGGCATAGCCGCAGACGTCGGTGACCAGCACCGGCAGGCCGGAGACCAGCGCCTCCAGCAGCACGGTGCCGGTGTTCTCGTTGTAGGCCGGATGGATCAGCAGGTCGGCGCCGAGCAGGAAGCGCGGAATGTCGCTGCGCCCCTTGAGGATCTGCACCTGATCGGACACGCTGAGCGTCTTGGCCTGCAACTGGAACGCGCGCGGATCGTCCTGGCCGATGGCGATCAGGCGGGTACGCTTTTTAAGCTCATGCGGCAACGCGGCCAGGGCCTTGAGGCTGCGGTCCAGGCCCTTGGTCTTGAAACCGGAACCGATCTGTACCAGCAGTAGGTCGTCGTCCGCCAGTTTGAATTCACGACGGAACTCGGTGCGGATCTCGGCCGCGTTGGCCGGTGCGCGGCGGTCCTGGGCAATGCCCGGCGGCAGCAGGTGAAAGCGCTGGCGCGGCGTCTGGTAGTGCTGGATGAACAGCGGCTGCTGCACCTCGGAGATCATCAGAATCTCGGTCTTCGACTCCGGGGCAAACACCGCCCGCTCGTAGTCGGCAAAGTGTTTGTAGCGGCCCCAGCGCTTGTAGATCGGTGCGCGCAGGGTCTGCGCCTTGTCCTCATAGCAACCATCGGCGGCGTAGTAGACGTCGAGGCCCGGCATCTTGTTGAAGCCCACCACCCGGTCCACCGGATCACGGGCCAGGTCCGCCGCCAGCCAGGCACTGAACTTCTCGTTGCGGTGATGATTGAAGAACGCCTTGATCGGCGCCACACGCACATCGAAGCCGGCAGGCACCTCGCCCTCCCAGATCGGCGTATAGACGCGGATGGCATGACCACGCGCCTGGCACTCCAGGGCGATGCGCATGAAGTCGCGTTGTAATCCCCCAAAGGGGAAATACTTGTAGAGCACGAAGGCCAGTTGCATCAGCGAGTCTCCAGACTGGCCAGCAGACGGTCCAGCTCGGGCGCCACGCGCGCCGCATCCAGTCCGTCGAAACAGGGTTTGTCGCGGTCGCCGCCACCGGCCAGCGGCCCCGTGGCGCACAGGTGAATCTGTCCGCGACCATAGGCGCCGACCTTGACCGGCAGGGTCGGCCCGTAGAGGGAAATGCTCGGCACATCCAGCGCGGCGGCCAGGTGGCCGAGGCCGGTGTCCACCGCCACGCAGGCGCGCGCGCCGGCGATCACCGCCGCCACGCCGCGCAGGTTCAGTTTGGGTAGCACCTGCGCATGGGCAAGACCTTCGACCAGACGTTCGGCGCGGGCCTTCTCGGCCTCATTGCCCCAGGGCAGGCGCACGGCCATGCCGCGGGCATCCAGATGCTCGGCCAGGGCACGCCAGTCGGCTTCCGGCCAGTGCTTGCTGGCCCAGGTGGTGCCATGCAGGAACAGCACATAGGGCTCGGCGCCCGGCGCGCCGGCCATGGCCGCGCGATCCAGTCCGTAATCACCCACCGACGCCGGCACCTTGTAGCCCAGCGCCTGCGCCAGCAGCTGGCGGGTGCGCTCGACGGCGTGCTGGCCCCAGGCCACGGCATAGCGGCGATCGTAGAAGCGGCTGGCCAGCGGCTCGCGGGCCGAGGCGCGGTCCAGGCCGGCCACGGGAGCCGCGCAGTAGCGGGTCAGCCAGGCGCTTTTCAGCAGGCCCTGGGCATCGATCACCAGATCGTAGCGGCCCTCGCGCAGGCGGCGCTTGAAACCCGCCCACTCGCCGCTTTTCCAGGTGGCGAGCAGGTTCTTGCGCCAGCGGCGGATGGCCACCGGAATCACCTCGGCCACTGCCGGGTGCCAGGCCGGAATCTCGGCGAAGCCCTCCTCCACCACCCAGTCGAACTGGATGCCGGGAATGGCCGCCGCCGCATCGGTGAGCGCCGGCAGGGTATGAATGACATCGCCCAGCGACGAGGTCTTGATCAGCAGCACACGCATCGGCGGGTTATTCCACCTCGACCGGATCGGCAACCAGGCGATCCAGCGCCTCGATCACCGGACGCGGCTTGAGCTCGCGCAGGCAGTTGTAGTGGCCGAAGCGGCAGGTGCGCTCGAAGCAGGGGCTGCACTCCAGACCCAGGCGGACGATCTCGACCTGATCGGCCAGCGGCGGGGTGAACTGCGGCGAGGTGGAGCCGTACACCGCCACCAGCGGGCGGTTGAGTGCGGCGGCCACGTGCATCAGGCCCGAGTCGTTGGATACCACGGCACCGGCACAGGACAGCAGGTCGATGGCCTCGGCCAGTGAGGTTTCGCCAGCCAGGTTGACCGACTCCTCACGCAGGCCGGGAATCAGCCGGGCGCGGATGTCCTCGCAGCCGGGATGATCGTTCTTCGAGCCGAACAGCCACACCTGCCAGCCGGCGCGGATCTTCAGCTCGGCCACCTTGGCGTAGTACTCGGCCGGCCAGCGCTTGGCCTCGCCGAACTCGGCGCCGGGGCATAGCGCCAGCACCGGGCGATCCAGGCCCAGACCAAACTTGGCCAGGGCAGCCTCGCGACTGGCATCGTCGATGGCCAGACGCGGCTGCGGATAGGGCTTGGGCAGCTCTGCATCGGGCTCGTAGGCCAGCGCCATAAAGCGCTCGATCATCAGCGGCAGGCGCTCTTTATCCAGGGTACGGATATCGTTGAGCAGGCCGTAGCGCATCTCGCCCTTCCAGCCGGTGCGCTTGGGCACCTTGGCGAAGAACGGCACCAGCGCGGATTTGAGCGAGTTGGGCAGCAGAATCGCCTGATCGTACTGACCGGCCAGTGACTGGCCGATCTTGCGCCGGGTAGCCAGCTCCAGCACACCGTGACCGAGCGGGAAGCTCAGGGCCGCGCGTACCTCGGGCATGCGCTCGAGAATCGGCCGGCTCCAGTCGGGGGCCAGCACGTCGATCTGGCAGTCGGGATGACGCTGCTTGAGGCAGGTGAACAGCGTCTGCGCCATCACCATGTCGCCTACCCAGCTGGGGCCGATGATCAGAATATTCATGCCAATTCCAGAAATGCGCAGGGAGGCGCGATGCCTCCCTGTCTCGACCTAATGACCGCTTATTTAACCAGAGTGCGCCATTCGGCGTGGCCGCTGGTCTTGCCAGTGACCAGATCGAAGTAGGCCTTCTGCAGCTTCTCGGTCACCGGGCCGCGACGGCCGATGCCGATCTGCCGGCCATCCACTTCGCGGATCGGCGTCACTTCGGCGGCGGTGCCGGTGAAGAAGGCCTCGTCGGCGATGTACACCTCGTCGCGGGTGATGCGCTTCTCCACCACCTTGATGCCCAGCTCGTCGGCCAGGGTCAGGATGGTGTTGCGGGTGATGCCGTTCAGGCAGGAGGTCACTTCCGGGGTGTACACCACGCCGTTCTTGACCAGGAAGATGTTCTCGCCCGAACCCTCGGCCACGTAGCCTTCCGGGTCCAGCAGCATGGCCTCGTCGGCGCCGCCGGAGATGGCTTCCTGCAGGGCCAGCATGGAGTTGATGTAGTTGCCGTTGGCCTTGGCGCGGGTCATCGAGATGTTGACGTGATGACGGGTGTAGGAGCTGGTGCGCACCTTGATACCGTTCTGCAGAGCGTCTTCGCCCATGTAGGCGCCCCAATGCCAGGCGGCGACGATGACATGCACCTTGAGGCCGGCGGCACGCAGGCCCATGGCCTCGGAGCCGAAGAACACCATCGGCCGCAGGTAGGCACTTTCCAGGCCGTTTTCACGCACGGCGGCGCGCTGCGCCTCGTTGATCTCTTCCTTGGAGAAGGGGATCTGCATGTTGAAGATGTGCGCCGAGTCGAACAGGCGGTCAGTGTGCGCCTGCAGGCGGAAGATGGCGGTGCCGTCCGGGGTGTTGTAGGCACGCACGCCTTCGAACACGCCCATGCCGTAGTGCAGGGTGTGGGTCAGCACGTGGGTGGTGGCGTCGCGCCACGGCACCAGCTTGCCGTCATACCAGATCACGCCATCACGATCAGCCATCGACGCCATTGCTTTCGACATAGTTGCCAGTTCCTCAAGTCTTCGATTCGTTACGGTTGCAGCCGCCCATCAGCTCGGGGCGACCTACGCCAAACCCAATTCGTGCCAGATGCGCAACACGTTGCGCCGTTCATCGGCCAATTGATCTCCAGGCACCGTGCCGGCCTGTTTCTGCAGGGCCTGGCGGTGCGCCGCGGCGCGGAAGGCCTTGTAGGCCTCCTGCAACAGTCCGACGTCGGCGGCGGTCAGCAGGCCGTGATCGCGCAGCCCGTCGAGGATGCGGATGTTGTCGGTGTAACGCAGCAATTCCGGGTACTGGTGGGACCAGGCCAGGGCCGCGTATTGCACCATAAATTCGATATCGACGATACCGCCGGCATCCTGCTTGAGGTTGAACGGCTGCTCGGCCTCGAAGGCATTGGCGGCAGTGCCGGCCGCACTTTCCTTGCTGCCGAGGTTGTCGCGCATCTTGGCGCGCATGTCGCTGACCTCCTGGCGCAGCGCCTGCAGATCACGCTCACGGCCGAGCACCTGAGCGCGGATGGCCTCGAAGGCAGCGCCGACCCGAGGGCAGCCGACCAGGACGCGGGCGCGAACCAGCGCCTGATGTTCCCAGGTCCAGGCCTCGTTCTGCTGGTAGCGCTCGAAGGCCCCCAGCGAACTGACCAACAGGCCCGAGGCACCGCTCGGGCGCAGGCGCATATCCACCTCGTAAAGCTGGCCGGAGGTGGTCTGGGTGGTCAGCAGGTGAATGATGCGCTGCCCCAGACGGGCGAAGAACTGCGCGCCGTCGATCGGCTTGGCGCCATCGGTGTCGGCCTGGGAGTCGCCGTCATGGATAAACACCAGATCGAGGTCGGAACCGTGGCCCAGCTCGATCCCGCCAACCTTGCCATAGCCGACGATGACGAAATCCGGATCGCACAGACTGCCATCGGCGCGACGCGGCGTACCGTACTTGGCCACCGTCTGGCGCCAGGCCAGCGCCAGCACCTGTTCCAGAATGGCCTCGGCCAGCCAGGTGAGATAGTCGGATACCTTCATCAGCGGCAGGGTGCCGGCGATTTCCGAAGCGGCCACGCGCAGACGGTGGGCCAGCTTGAAGTGGCGCAGAGCCTCCATCTGCTGTTCCAGATCATCCTCGGGAATACGTGTCAGCCGCTCGCGCAGCTCGGCCGCCAGCTCTGGCGCCAGCGGCGGCTTGAACAGCCGCCCCTCATTGAGCAGCTCATCGAGCAGCAAGGGGAAACGGGCAATCTGCTCGGCAATCCACGGGCTGGCGGCACACAGCTTGAGCAGGCGCTGCAGGGCGCTGGGGTTCTCCGTCAGCAGCACCAGGTAGGCGGAGCGACGGACCACCTTTTCAACCAGCGGCAACACCCGCTCCAGCACCCGATCCGGATCATCGTGTTCAACCGCCTGAGCCAGGAAACGCGGCATAAAGGCATCCAGACGCTCGCGCCCCATGCGCTGCATGGCCCGCACCTGCGGCCCGTGCTTGAGATCGAGAATGCGCCGCAGCGCCAACTCACCATCGGCAAAGCCGGTCTCGACCAGTTGCCGCTGCGCGGCCTCCGGCTCCAGCGCCTCCTCCCACAGCGGCAGCCACTCACCACCGATACAGACCGCGTCAGCGCCCTCCTCCTCGTCCGGATCGGCGATCACCTGACGGAAGTGGTACTCGACCCGCCGGCGCTGCTCGCCGAGGACATGGTAGAAGGCATCCCAGTCGGCAAAGCCCATGATGGCCGCCACGCGCAGGCGGTCCTGCTCGCTGTCCGGCAGCATCTGGGTCTGCCGGTCATCGATGCCCTGCAGGGCGTGCTCGGTGTAGCGCAGGAAGTGATAGCTCTCGACCAGTTCATCGACCGCCTTGGCCGGCATGTAGCCCTGATCGCGCAGGGTGCCGAGCACGCGCATCAGCGAGCGCTCCTGCAGCGCCAGATCACGCCCACCGTGAATCAGCTGGAATACCTGGGCGATGAACTCCACCTCGCGGATGCCGCCGGAGCCGAGCTTGATGTTTTCGCTCATGCCCTTGCGGCGCACTTCCTGCTGGATCAGCTGCTTCATTGAGCGCATCGCCTCGATGGCGGAGAAGTCCAGATAGCGCCGGTAGACGAACGGCCGCAGCATTTCCTGCAGCTGCTTGCCGGCGGCCTGGTCGCCGCCGACCACGCGCGCCTTGATCATGGCGTAGCGCTCCCAGTCGCGCCCCTGATCCTGGTAGTACTGCTCCATGGCATTGAAGCTGTATACAAGCGGCCCGCCTGAACCATAGGGGCGCAGGCGCATATCGGTGCGGAACACAAAGCCGTCGACGGTAATCGCATCCAGCGCCTTGATCAGCTTCTGCCCCAGACGGGTGAAGAACTCCTGGTTATCCAGCGAGCGTTTGACCCCCTCGGTTTCGCCGCCTTCGGGGTAGGCGAAGATCAGGTCGATATCCGAGGACAGATTCAGCTCGAAGGCGCCCAGCTTGCCCATGCCCAGCACCACCAGCTGTTGTGGCAGGCCGCTGCGGCGCCCGGTCGGCGTACCGAACTGCTCGCACAGCCGCGGGTGCAGCCAGCCCAGCGCCAGATCGATACTGGCGTCGGCCAGATCGGAAAGGTCACGACAGGTGCCCCACAGATCGGTCTGGCGGGTGAAGTCGCGCCAGATGATGCGCAGCTGCTGGCGGTTGCGGTAACGCCGCAGGCACTTGCTCAGCGCCTCCTCATCCGCGCACTCGGCGACCAGAGCGGCCAGTTGAGTGCGCAACTCACCCGGCACCAGCGCGCGCTCCAGCTCGCCACTGGCGAGCAACGCGGCAAACATGGCCGGATCGCGCTTGATCTGCTCGACCGCGAAATCACTCTGCGCCAGCACCCGCGTCAGTTGATCACGTCGCCACTCGGGCCAGCCGGCCAGCGTCTCGCCCAGCTCACCCAGGGCGCTCTCGACATCGTTCAGGGCCCGTTCGGCCAGGGGGTTCAGCGCAGCTGGCAGTGTGGCCAGGGAAGGCAGGCTCATGGTCTATCCTGATGGCGATAGGGCCGTCGCAAGACCGCCCTTTTTGTAGTTTTTCTACTAAAGACTGTGACCGAAGGGCTGTTTCAACGCTCTAAATGTAGTAAAACTACAGAGCTGCCGACCCACCCCGGCAAGCACTCTTTTCATGCCGCCCTGCCCACAAGGCGCGGGCGACCCCTGGCAACCGATTCTGGAAGCCTTTCCGGCCTGGAGCAAGCCATGCAAGACCTCGATCCCGTCGAAACCCAGGAATGGCTGGACGCCCTCGAGTCCGTCCTCGATCAAGAGGGCGAAGACCGCGCCCATTACCTGCTGACCCGCATGGGCGAACTGGCCACGCGCAGCGGCACCCAGCTGCCCTATGCGATCACCACGCCCTACCGCAACACCATCCCGGTCAGCCATGAGGCACGCATGCCCGGCGACCTGTTTATGGAGAGAAGGATCAGGTCTTTGGTGCGCTGGAACGCCCTGGCCATG
>CALMID010000446.1 GCA_937863915.1 uncultured Pseudomonas sp. | reverse complement strand
CGGTGTGAAAACCGTGCGTTCCCTGGCCGACATCGGCAAGGCCCTGGCCGAGCTCACCGGTTGGCCGATGAAGAACGCCTGATGCGCTAGCGCGCTCGTCTAAAAAAAGCCCGCCTTAGGCGGGCTTTTTTTATCTGCCCGTTTAGCGCCTAAACTCAAGGCGCAGCCCCGTCTGCCGATGTCCCGTAGAGCGGAGAGGAGACGTTTGATGCGAAGTTTCAAAGACTGGCCGGTGGCCTACAAGCTGATGGTGGCACCCCTGGCTCTGGTGCTGTTGATGATGGTTCTGGGTGGGCTTTCGAGTTGGTCGATGGAGCAGGTCGCTGGCCGGGTATCGTTGGTCAGCCGGCAGTTGGGTCCGGCATTGGAGCACACGGCCAAGGTTGTGGAGCTGATGGGTGAGCTCAAACTCACGGTTCAGCACTATCTGCGTGCGGGGCGCCCCGAGCAGGAGCAGCGATTCGACAGCCTCGATCAGCAGCTGGGCGCTGCCCTTGAACAGGCGACCGAGCATCTGCGTGGGGAGAGCGAACGGCAGAATCTGGCGCAGTTGAGCAAGGATTTTCAGGAATACCGAAGTCAGTTCCGCGAGCAACTGATGCGTCTGCAGCGTCGCCAGGGAGAACAGCAGGCGGTGCTGGATGTCGAAGGCCCGAAGGTTGAGGCTGAACTGTCCGCGGCCCTTGTAGCGGCCCAGCAGAGCTTCAACCTGGATGCGGTGTTCTATGCCAGCGCAGCAATGCGCAGTCTGTTGCTGGGCAGCCAGTCGCTGTACCAGTTCCTCCAGGAGCAGCAGCCGGCGCAGTCAAAGAAGGCACTCAGCGAGCTGGGCGATGCGCAGAGCAAAATCAGTGTGCTGCGTGACCGCACCAGCTCGGAAAAGACCAAACAGGCGATGATCAATGCACTGGCCGGCTTGGATGCTTACCGTGCCGCCAGCGAGCAGATGATTGCCTTGGTCAATGAGAGGCGCCAGACCGTAGAAGCCATGGAGGTGCTCGACCAGCGAATCGCCCAACATATCAGCCAGCTGCAGCAGGGCGTGATGCAGGACATGGCCGGTGCCAGCCAGCAGGCCAGTGCGACGGTGGAGTCCACCAATGGCCTGCTGTAGCTGGCCGTTCTGGTCGCGCTAACGTTGGGCGGAGGCTTGTCGTTATTGGTGGGCCGCTCGCTCAGTCGCGGACTGGATGGGCTGCGGCTCACGCTGCGTGATGTGGCGGAGGGCGACGGTGACCTGACCCGGCGTCTGCCGGTTAGCTCGGCCGATGACCTCGGCCAGTTGGCCCATTCCTTCAACACCTTCGCCGACAAGATTCGCTGCACCGTGGTTGCGGTCGCCGAGTCGGTGAATACGCTGGACGATGCGGTGATGAGTCTGCGTGGTTCGGTCCAGGTTGTGCACGCCGATGTGGATGAACAGCAGCGGGAGACGGCTGAGGTTTCCACCCAGGTTCGCGAGCTGGCCGAGCATAGCCAGTCGTTTCAGCAGCAGGCGGGGGAGGCGGCGCAGCATTCGGCCGCGGCCCGGAAGGCTGCCGGCGAGGGCCAGGCCCGGGTGGACGACAACCAGACAGCCATGCAGGCGCTCGAACAGCAGTTTGGACAGTTGTCACAGGTGATCGAGACTTTGCAGAGCGACAGTGGCCAGATCGGCTCGGTGATTGGGGTGATCCGTGCGATTGCCGAACAGACCAATCTGCTGGCGCTCAACGCCGCCATCGAAGCGGCTAGAGCCGGAGAGCAGGGGCGTGGTTTCGCGGTAGTCGCCGATGAGGTGCGCTCGTTGGCCGGACGAACGCAGCAGTCGACTCTGGAGATCGAGACCATTATCCAGACTCTGCAACGCAACGCTCAGGCGTCACTGGAGCTGATGGTCGGCAGCCGCCATGCGCTGGAACATGCCGGGCAGTGTGCCGTCGAGACCGGGGCAACCCTCAATCAGGGGCAGGGACTGATCGACGGAAACGACCAGTCGGTGCAGCAGATTGCCCGGCAGGCTGAGGGGCAGGCCAGTCTGGCGGCCTCGGCGGGGGCCGGTGTCGAGCGCACCCAATCGATCGGCGATCGTAACCACGCGAGCCTTGGGCAGGTCCTTGAAGCCAGTGCGAGCCTCGATGAACTGGAGAAGCGTCTGGGCTCACTGATCCGTCAGTTCCAGGTCTGAGTCAGCGAGCGGTACTGCGAGAGCTGGTTGATCCCCCCGCGGAGCGATGGACAGCCGCAGCCGATCAGGCAGCGAGGCCGGTGGGTTGTACCAGCGCGCCTCATACTCGCGTCCACCGATCCAGCGTACGGCCAGGTCGAAACCCTGGTCGTCCTCGGCGCGGCCATCGCGTAGCAGCGGCTGCCAGCGTCCTTTTCGCTCGACCTCAACCGCCAGCAGCGGCTGGTCGAAGGCCATGGCCGCCGGTGCC
>CALMID010000445.1 GCA_937863915.1 uncultured Pseudomonas sp. | reverse complement strand
GCAGTTCCGCCAGGCCATGCAGCAACAGGCCGATGCCCTGGGCCAGAGCCTGACCGTGCAGACCGCCGCCTCGGCCACCGAACTGCTGGTGTCCAACGACATCCTCAGCCTCAACGTGCTGCTCAGCAACCTGGTGCGCAACCCGCTGGTGGCCCACGCGGCCATCTACAGCGTGGACAACCGCGTGCTGGCCGAAGCGGGCAATCGTCCCAGCCAGGCCCTGATCGGCGAGACCGAAGGGCTGTACTCCACCCCCATCACCTTCCAGGAAGTGATCGCCGGCCACCTGCGCATCAGCCTGGACATGCAGCAGTTCCAGCAGCCGATGACCATCAGCCTGCAGAGCATGGGCATTCTCAGCCTGATCCTGCTGGCCCTGAGCCTGTCGCTCAGCCTGCGCCTGGGCCGGCACCTGTCGCTGCCGCTGCTGCAGCTGCGCGTCTGGCTGCGCGACCCGGATGATCCGGCGCCGGGTGCCGGTCGCCAGGACGAGATCGGCGATCTTGCCCGCCAACTGCAGGCGCGCCTGGTGCCGCCACGCCCCGAACCGGTGGCAGTGCCCAGCGACGCCGAGCCCGAAGACGACTACCCGGACCTTGAAGCGCCGGCGGCACAGGACGAATACGAGCACTTCACTGCCGACTTCGACGACGAACCCGACTTTGCCGAAACCGAGCGACCCGCGCCGGTACAGTCGTCCGACCAGGACTTCGATGAAGACGAGCTGCTCGATCTCGATGAACTGGAACCCACCCTGGACGAACAGTCTGCCGCCGCCACACAGGCACACGCAGCGGCCAGCAACCGCGCCGTCCTGGCCATCCAGCTCGGCGCCCAGGACCAGCTGCGCCACCTGCCCCGCGCGCGCTTGGTCGATCTGCTCGAACGCTACCGCGACTGCATGGCACAAAGCGCAGCGCTGTATCAGGGCGAGCTGCACACCCTCAGCGACGGCAGCAGCCTGATTCTGTTCCATGCGCAGAACGCCGCCGAGGACTACCTGACCCACGCCATCTGCTGCGGCGAGCTGATGCGCGCCCTTGGCCACGCCCTGCAGATCGAGGTGGCCGACAGCGGCATCACCCTGCAGCTGCAACTGGGCCTGAGCCTGGGCGACAACCTCAGCGGCCTGAGCCATGGCGAACTCCTGCTCAGCGACACGGTACAGCGCGCCCTGGCGCTGTCGCAGCACAGCCGCAACCTGCTGCTGATCGAACGCCAGATCGGCGACGACAGCCTGCTGCGCCAGCGCAGCCGCATCCGCCCGATCGCCAGCCCCGAGGGCGCCTGCTGCGTCGAGCGCCTGCTCGACCCCTATCCGGCCCTGCTGGAACGCCAGCTGACGCGCATGCACGACGCACGCGGACGCTAGCAGGCCCTTGAAACGCGTTGGCGAGGCCGCCGGCGCAAGGCAAAAGCAGGCGAAAAAGCGCAGTTTACGAGTGGTAAATGAGCCTTTTGAGCCTGCTTTTAACACCGCGCCGGCAACGCAGATAGCTTTTCAATGGCCTGCTCAGGCAATCGGCCAAGGAACGGCCCCATGACCACCCTGATCACCCATCCATTGCCCGCCCTGGCCCTTGGCCTGGCGCTGGGCAGTCGCGTGATAACGCCACGCCTGCTCTGGCTGGGCGCTATTGCCGCCTGCCTGCCGGATGCCGACATGCTCGCCTTCCGCCTCGGTATCGCTTACCAGGATGTGCTCGGCCATCGCGGCTTCAGTCATTCGCTGCTGTTTGCCGGATTGTGCGGCGTACTGGCCCTGCTGGCCTGTCGTGTCTTGCGCTGCCGACCGCTGACCGCCCTGCTATGGGTCAGTGCCGCGGTAGGTTCGCACAGCCTGCTGGATGCCATGACCAACGGCGGCCTGGGCGTGGCCTGGCTATGGCCATGGGACGCCCAGCGCTATTTTCTGCCCTGGCGCCCGATCGAGGTATCGCCGTTTCTGCACGGGTTCTTTACCCCGCGCGGACTGGCGGTACTGGCCTCGGAATGGCGATGGGTCTGGCAGCCCTGCCTGGCCCTCAGCGCCACCCTATGGGTGCTGCGCCTGGGCCTGCAGCGGCTCAGAAGCGGTAAACCTCGGCCTGCGGCACCGGCAGCGGCGGAGCCACCTTCGGCACGCTAGCCGGGCGCTGACTCGCAGCCTTGCCAGTTTCGCGGGCGGGCGTGCTGCTCACAGGCAGTTTGCCCAGGGTCGTCGCCAGTTCTCCCGCCAGTTGCTGCAACAACTGACTCTGCGCCTGCACCTGGGACGCCACAGCGCCATCATGCTCGGCCTGTAGCCGCAGCAGGCGGCTGTCGCGCAGGTTGCCGGCGGCATCCAGTACCCGCCACTGCGCCTCCAGCACCGCGGGCTGAGCGACACCGGAATCCAGACGTCCGATGGTCAGTACCACCTGCCACTGGCCGACGAAGCCGACACGATCCGGGTACAGCGCCACGCGGCTGCTGTCCAGACGCCCGGCCAGCTGCCGCACCAGCAACTGGCCGACATCATCTTCCAGGCTGCCCGCCCAGCGGGCCTCCTGGCTCAGTTGCAGGCTGCCGTCGCTTTCGCGCTGCAGGAGATTTTCGCGCTGCAGGTAATCCGCCAGTTTCAGCGGCCCGAGCAGCACCGCCGGGCCCTTGTCGCGGGCTGGCAACGTCGGCTGACCGGCATCCAGCTGATAGAACTGCGGCGAAGGCTGCAGCGCACACCCCGTGAGCCAGAGGCTGCCGAGCAGCGCCAGCACCGGCGCCAGAGAAGAAAGCTTCATCACATCCCTACCGTTGTTTGCCAAAGATCAGCGATTGCGGCTGCTGGTCCAGGCCTTCCACTGTCCGTTGCAGCGCCTTGCTGGCCTGACTCAGCTCCTGCAGGGCACGCAGCATTTCGTACTGCACCGCCGACTCGGGGCCGAGGTCGCGGCGACTGCTGGCGACCAGTTGATTGACCTCGGCCAGCGCATCGGCGGCATTTTGCGCCGCGCGGCGAATCTCGCCAACCGCGGCGCGCAGATCGCCGCTGCTGCCGCGGGCATCCTCCAGCAGGCCCGGCAACTGCTGCTCGACCTTGCTGCTCAGGCTATCCAGCTTGCCGAGCAGCTGGTTCATATGCGCCACACCCTCTTGCAGGTCCCTGGAGTTGCTCAGCTTCTCCAGCCCCTGCAGGGTGCGCGTGGCCGACTCGGTCATTTCCCTGAGCGGCAGCTCGCGCAGGCTGGCCACCAGCTCGCGCAGCACATCGGCGGCCTGATCGATGCGCGACGGCACGCTGGGAATCACCGGCAGCGGGATACCTTTGCCGGAGTGCACAAAGCCGGCCTGGGCCGGGAACATGTCCAGCGCGACGATGGCCTTGCCGGTCAGCAGGCTTGGTGTCTGCAGCTGGGCACGCAGTCCACGCTCAACCAGCTGCTCGACCAACGCCCCAATCTGCTCATTGCTGGCTTCATCTGCGCTGCCCGGCTTCTGGATCTGCAGGATCACCGGCATCACCACATCCTGCAGCTCCTCGTCATAGGACAAGCGGATTTCCTTCACCGTACCGACCTTGACCCCACGGTAGGTCACGGCGGCGCCGATATCCAGGCCATCCAGCGCGCCGGTGAAATACACCACGTACTCATTGGGCTCGCTGAACCAGCTCTCACGCGCCAGCAGGAACACGCCCGCGACCAGCAGAAACAGGCCGCCGAGCAGGAAGGCGCCGATCAGAAAGGGTTGACGGGCTTGGCTCATGATTCCTCCGCGGCAGCAGGGCCTTCGCCACGCTGCAGAAAACGCCGGACCACCGGCGGCCCCTGCTCCAGCAACTGCTGCAGCGGGCCATAGGCAATCTGGGTACGTGTCTGGTTGTCGAGAAACAGGCAGGTATCGGCCACCCGGTAGATGCTCGGCAGCTCGTGGGTCACCAGCACGATGCTGGCGCCCAGGCTGTCGCGCAATTGCAGGATCAGTTCGTCCAGCGCCAGCGAGCTGAGCGGGTCCAGCCCCGCCGACGGCTCATCGAAGAACAGCACCTGCGGGTCCAGCGCCAGCGCCCGTGCCAGCGCGGCGCGCTTGCGCATGCCGCCGGACAGCTCGGCCGGGTACAGATCGGCGCAACCGGCCAGACCGACCAGCGCCAGCTTGATCTCCGCCAGCTCACGGCACTCGGCCGCCGAGAGTTGCGGCCGGTAGGTGGTCAGGGGCAGCACGATATTCTCGTGCAGGGTCATCGCCCCCCACAGCGCGCCGTTCTGGTACAGCACGCCGAACTGCTGCTGCAGCTCGGCCCGCTGCTCATCGGCATGGGCCCAGAAGTCCTCGCCATGCAGCAGCACCCTGCCGGCCAGCGGCGCCTGCAGGCCGATCAGATGACGCAGCAGGGTGCTCTTGCCGCAACCGCTGCCGCCCATGATGACGAACACCTCACCCTGACGGATGGCGAAATTCAGGTCGTGCTGGATCACCAGACTGCCGTAGCCGGCGCTGAGGTTTTCCGCGATCAGCACGGGCTCGTTCATTTCATATTCCGAGTTGGGTGCAGATCAGGGTGATCAGCGCATCGCTGACCACCAGGGCCACGATGATGCTGACCACCGCACGGGTGGTGGCCTGGCCCACGGCCTGGGCATTGCGACCGCTGGACAGGCCGTAGTGGCAACCGATCAGGCCGATCAGCACGGCGAACACCAGGCTCTTGAACACGCCGATCAGCAGGTCCGGCAGTTGCAGCATGGCCAGGCTCTGCTGCAGGTACAGCGGCGCGGAGATATCGAACAGCCCGGCACCGATCACGAAACCACCGAGAATGCCCAGCACGTCGGCGAACACGCAGAGCAGCGGCATGGCCACCAGCAGCGCCAACAGACGTGGCAGGACGAGAAATTCCAGCGGCGGGAAGCCGAAGGTCTTCAGCGCATCCACCTCCTCGTTGGCCTGCATGCTGCCCAGCTCCGCGGCATAGGCCGCGCCGGTTCGGCCGGCCATGATCACCGCCGTCATCAGCGCGCCCATCTCGCGGGTCATGCCGATGGCTACCATGTTGGCGATGTACAGCTGGGCACCGAAGGCCTCCAGCTGGGCCGCGCCGACAAAGGCCAGAATCAGCCCCACCAGGCTGGCGATCAGCGCCACGATGGGCAGGGCGCCGGGGCCGCATTGCTGCAGGGCCAGCCAGAAATCGCTGCGGCGCATGCGCCCGCGACCGGCCAGCTGACGCCCAAGGGCCAGCACGACCTCACCGACGAACTCGCAGGCCTGACGCACGCTGGCCAGCACCGCCAGGCCCAGCAGGCCCAGCC
>CALMID010000444.1 GCA_937863915.1 uncultured Pseudomonas sp. | reverse complement strand
AGCAGCCAGAACGCGGCCAGCGCGCCCTTGGCGAAGTTCAGCAGGGCCATGAAGCACTCCTTGAGAGTTGGAAGAGGCGGCCAGTCTGCCTGATTTCACGCGCCGCCGAGTTCCTCACTTTGGTCGGGAGTAGCCTGTTCAACGCAGGGTCAGGGCAAACGGCTCGTCGCTGAAATCGAAGCAGCCGAGGAAAGCCTTGATATCCAGCAGACTGCCATCGACCGAGACATCGCCGAGCAATGCGCCCTTGACCAGGCCACCCTCGCCGGTCAGCAGTGTTTCCATGAACGATTTGTCCATGGTCAGTTTCAGCTCGGTGCCGGCCGGGATGCCACGATGCAGCTGCACCACGCCACGGCGGATTTCCAGGGCCCAGCGCTCGTCAACATCGGGGAACTCGAAGCCCAGGGTCATCTGCACATCGGCGGCCTTCTGCGGATCGATGCGGGTGACCCAGTTGCCGAGGAACGCCTGCGGGGTGAAGTTCTTCACCATCTGCGGCGAGAGGAAAACCCCGCGCAGCTTGGCGGCCTGATCCCGCACATCGTCGGCATCGAACTGCCCTTCCAGCTCCATGGCGCTGGTCAGGTACCAGTTGCGCCAGTTGATGTTCATGCTGGCGTAACCGAGCTTGCGGAAGCTGCGCGCCTTGATGTCGCGTGCCAGCTTGTCGTCCTGATCGACGCGGATGGCATAGCCGGCCAGTTCCGCGGCCCACTGGTAATCCCCCTTGAGGTACGCCTCGCCTGCGGCCAGCAGAACCTTCTCGCGGCCGCCCATCAGGGCGATCAGACGCTGCGCCTTATCCTTGGGCGGCAGCGGGTCGAGATCCACCGGATCGCCCTGGAACCAGCCCAGGTAGCCGTTGTAGATCTGCCGCACGCTGTGCTTGACCGTGCCGTAGTACTCGCGCAGGTACGGCGTGTAGCCGGCCAGGTGCGGCGGCAGCTTGACCTTTTCCACCAGCTCGTCCGGGGTCAGCCCCTTGTTCATCCAGCGCACGGTCTGGTCGTGGATATAGGCGATGCCGTCGCGGGTCATGCGCAGCACTTCCTCGACCTTATCCGCCCCGCTGATCGGCCGACCATGCAGCGGCACCATGTGCTCGGCCTTGAGCGAGCGCAGCAGATCGAGGCTGGCGACCCACTGCACCGGATCGCGGAACTTGGTGCCACGCAGGGTGTGGATATTCGGCAGGGTCGGCCCCTGATCCACCTCGGCGCTGATCAGCAGTTTGTTGCTCGGCAGGTACAGGACGATCTCGTCCGGCGCCTCGCTCGGCGCATGAAGAAACTGCACGGGCAGACCGGCGATGGTGGTGTCCAGGCGGTCCTTGAAGGTAATGGTGGGAGCAATAAAGGTCGATGGCTCGGCCTTGGCAATGGGCCCGATACCGCCGTTCATGTCCTGGGTATCGGCGGGCTTGAGAAAGGTGCCGAAGCTGTAGGCCGAACGCACGCCGAGAATCGGACCGACCTGCGCACCCTGGGCCACCACGTTGGCCAGCAGGGTCTCGTGGGCATAGATCTGCACCTCGCCGCTGGCCACCTGCTCGGGGCTGACAAAGGCCTGCACGCCGTTGATGTGGTCCGGGTGGAAGTGGGTGTAGACCACCGCCTTGACCGGCTTGTCACTGACCTTGCGCAGCTCGGCCATGATCTTGCGCGACTCGCTGACCGACTCGCCGGTGTCGACGATGATCAGGCCTTCCGGCGCCTCGATCATCACCACGTTGCCCAGTTGCCAGCCCACGGCCGAATAGACGTTGTCCGCCACCTTGTAGAGCTTCTGCACAAAGTGCTGGGTGTGCTGCTTGAGCTCGGCATTGATGCTCGGCTCGATGCGTTCTTCGGGCAGTGCAGCCTGGCTGGCCAGCGGCATGGCGGAGGCCAGCAGCAGGACGGACAAACGACAGGAGACGGACATGGACATTCCTCGGCAGACGGATTTGGTGCTGCTGGTAGGGTCGCCCATCGCCTGACATACTTCCAATGCATTTTATTCGCACAATCAATGCAAGAAGCGCATGAACGATCTACGCCAGCTCCGCCACTTCGTCGCCCTCGCCGAGCACGGCCATTTCGCCCGTGCCGCCGAGGCGGTCAACCTCAGCCAGCCGGCACTCAGCCGCAGCATCCAGGCGCTGGAAAGCCAGCTTGGCTGCCCGCTGCTGGATCGCCACAGTCGCGGTTTCAGCCTGACCGCCCACGGCCGACTGGTGCTCGAACACGCCCGGCGCCTGCTGGCCGGCAGCCGCGCCCTGAGCAATGCGGTCAGCCAGTTGGGCAACCTGCAGAGCGGCGAACTGCGCCTGGGTGCTGGCCCCTACCCTGCCGCACGTTTGGTGCCACGGGCGCTGGGCGCCTTCGCCGGACGTTATCCTGGCGTGCACGTACGCCTGCAGATTGATAACTGGCAGCAGTTACGCCAGCGCCTGCTGGATGACGCCATCGAGCTATTTGTCGCCGATATCCGCGAGCTGCACAACGACCCGCAGCTGCAGGTGCAGCCGCTGCGGCGCTGGCCCGGGATGCTGTTCTGCCGGCCCGGCCATCCGCTGCTGGCACTGGATCGACCGCTGCATATCGACGACCTGAACGGCTATGCACTGGCTGGCACCCAGCTGCCGCAGGAAGTCGAACAGGCCCTGCAGCAGGCCAGCGGCCGTGCCCAGCCTCTGGGCATTGCCTGCGACAACTTCATGGTACTCAAGGCGCTGGTGGCCCATAGCGATGTGCTTAGCCTGGCGCCCTGGGATGTGGTGGCCGACGAGGTACAGCGGGGCGAACTGGGCGTACTCCGCCTCGGCAACCTGCTGCAACAGTCGGCGTATGGTCTGGTCAGCCGCGCCGGCCACAGTCTGTCGCCGGCGGCGGAAGAATGGCAGCGCCTGCTGCTGGAGCAGGACCGGGCGCTGCCGGCGGTAGCGGATCAGTAGCGGCGGATCTCCCAGCCCCGCCCCCGGTCACGGTCACGGTCACGGTCACGGTCACGGTCACGGTGATGATCATCGCGATCCTGTCGCCAATGACCCTGCTCACGATGGTGGTGCTGCTCGGCACGGTAGCGCCGCTCCTGCTCGCGCGCATACTGGCCACCCCAGACCGGTGCCGCCCAATAGCGCGGCGGGGCCTGGCGATACTCCCGGTGATGCTCGGAGCGATAAGGGTGACGCGACTCCTGACGGTAGATCACCACCGGCGCTGGCTGCCGGTAGTAGCGGTACTCCACCACGGGCTGCTGGTGATAACGCGTCGCGGGGTAGCGCTCCACGGGATACGCCGGTTGCCGGTAGCCATAACCGTCATGGCGACCCTGCGGATAACCGCGCTGGTCCCACTCGGACATGACACAACCAGACAGGGACAAACTCAGACACAGCAAAGCGGATTGGGATAATCGACTGAGCATGGCGGCCTCCTGAGACCGCTGGGATCACGCCGGCGAATGCCGGCATGTGAGAGCGTGGCTCTCATGCTCAATTGGAGTGCGCACTGCGGAAAAAGCTCCGCAGCGCCGGAGAATAATTTTTGCGCTCGAATCAGCGGCGGTTGTTGCGCTGGCGCAGGTACTCCAGCACCGCCTTCTGATCGCCGGAAAACTCGATACGCTCGCCCTTGCTCTCGCGCTGGAAGGCATACATCGGATCGTAGTACTCGCGCAGCAGCCCCTCGATCCAGCCCAGGTGCAGGCTCACCTCGCCACTGCGCTCCTGCTCGGCCAGCGCCGCCTGCATGATCGCGCGCAGCCGTGCATGGCGCTCACCGCCGAGGCGCTTGAGAATGTTGTCGAGGCTCTGCAACAGGCGTGCGGCAAACAGGGCAAAACCCTCTTCCTCGCCGTGGACCTGGAGGAACTCGCTGGCCAGGCCGATCACATAGTCGCCAAGGATGCGCCGGGCGCGGCTCTCGAAGCTGTCCTCCAGCCACACCAGCGGAAAGTGCTGCATGCCCTGATACAGCTCCAGCGGCAGGGAACAGCTGCCAACCAGACGGCTTTCGTCTTCCAGCACGAACTGCTCGGTGCCGGCCGCACGCTGCTTGAGGATGTCGATGGCCAGGCGGTTCTCGAAATCGATTTGCCCCGGCTGACCGGTGGCGCGCTTGCCGAAGCTGGAGCCGCGGTGGTTGGCATGGCCTTCCAGGTCCAGGCTGTTGCCCAGTTGCGCGATCACCTCGGTCTTGCCGGTGCCGGTCATGCCGCCGACGATCACGAAATCGCACTCGGCCACGGCCTGCTGAGTAGTCTCGATCAGGAAGGTGCGCATGGCCTTGTAGCCGCCAAACACCCGCGGGTAATCGATGCCGGCATCTTTCAGCCACTGCTGAACGATCTGCGAGCGCAAGCCGCCACGAAAACAATACAGGTAGCCATGCGGGTTGGCCCTGGCAAAAGCGCTCCAGGCCTCGACCCGCTCAGCCTTGACCTTGCCACCGACCAACTGGTGACCGAGGGCGATGGCCGCCTCCTGGCCGTGTTGTTTGTAGCAGGTGCCGACCTTCTGCCGCTCGATATCGGTCATCAGCGGCAGATTGATGGCATTGGGAAAGGCGCCCTTGGTGAACTCCACCGGGGCACGCATATCCATCAAGGGGATGTCATTCAGGAAGATGTCGCGGTAGTTGCTGCTGTTGTCGCGCATCACAGCACCTCTACCGCGTAGGTCTGTCGTGCAGCCAGCACGCCGATCGGCGCAAGCGTCAGGCCCAGTTCGGCGGCGACGCTGAGGAACTCGGCCTCGCCCTCCGGCGTCACGGCAATCAGCAGGCCGCCGCTGGTCTGCGGGTCGCACAGCAGGTCGCGCTGCGCGTCGGTGATCGGCGCGATCTTGTCGCCGTAGCTGTCGAAGTTGCGCAGGGTGCCGCCCGGCACGCAGCCCTCGGCCAGGTAGTAATCGACTCCCGGCAGGCGCGGCACGGCGGCGTAGTCGAGCTGGGCGGTGAGGTTGGCACCATCGGCCATCTCCACCAGGTGGCCAAGCAGACCGAAGCCGGTGACGTCGGTCATCGCCGTAACCCCGGCCAGCTTGCCGAAACGCGAACCGGGCTTGTTCAGGGTACACATCCAGTCGCGCGCCAGGCCGACGTCCTCGGCGCGCAGCTTGGCCTTCTTCTCGGCGGTGGTGAGGATGCCGATGCCCAGCGGCTTGGAGAGGTACAGCCGGCAGCCGGCCGTGGCGGTGTCGTTGCGTTTCATGTGCTTCTTCTCGACCACGCCGGTCACCGCCAGGCCGAAGATCGGCTCCGGGGCGTCGATCGAGTGGCCGCCAGC
>CALMID010000443.1 GCA_937863915.1 uncultured Pseudomonas sp. | reverse complement strand
TCCAGACGCCAGCTTTCGCTGAACGCTTCGCCCTGGTCGAAACGCGAGGTCTTGGCCAGGCCGCTGAAGGTCAGGGTGGCGATGGTCTTGTCGGCCTGATCGTCCAGACCGTCCAGCTGCACGTCCAGATTATCGATGTAGGTGGACTGGAAGCCGTCACCCAGATTGGCGCGTTCCTGGGTCAGGAAAGCGGTCATCTGCGGGGTGAAGAACTCGGCGATCTTGTCCATCTCGTTGGCGTCCCAGTGCTGCTGCAGGGCGAGGAAGTGCTCGCGGCCCTGCTCGATGAAACGCTCCTGGTTGAACCAGGCCGGCGTTTGCAGCGGCGCACGCGCCACGCTGGCGCCGCCGAAGACCGGCGCGGCCGGCGCACTTTCGCGGGCGTAAGGCGCACCACCGGCCATGGCCGGCTGGGCCTGGCGGCGACGCGCGGCGATCAGCTTGAAGATGACGAAGGCGATCAGGCCGAAGATCAGGATGTCGAAAATCTGCATGCCTTCGAAGCCATCGCCCATGAACATCGAGGCGAGCAGACCACCGGCGGCGATGCCGGCCAGCGGGCCGAGCCAGCGCGAAGCACCACTGGCCGGACGGGCAGCAGCGGCGGCGGTACCGGCAGCCGGCGCCGGGGCGGCCTGCTGCTTGTTCATCTGAGTGGTCTGGTGGCTCGGCGCGCTGCCGAGGCTCTTGCCGCCGCCCAGGCGCTTGGCGCTGGCGTCTAGGCTGAGGGTCAGACCCAGGCACAGGGCCAGGGCGAGGCTGAGAAAGCGTTGCATGGTCGGCACTCTTGATAGGAAATCCACGCGCGCATGATGCCGGTCGGGGACCGTCAGGGCCAGCAAGAGAATGTTTCCGGATTTATGCCCTTACAGCTGGCGCGTCTTGAAGGTATCGCAGCGGCCGGGCAGACCCGAGTCGAAACCGCTGCGGAACCAGCGCACCCGCTGCGCCGAGGTGCCGTGGGTAAAGGCGTCCGGCCGCACCTGGCCACGGGCCTGGCGTTGCAGGTGGTCATCGCCGATGGCATTGGCGGCGTTCAGCGCCTCCTCCAGATCACCCGGCTCCAGCCACTGCAGACGCCGCTGGGCGTGGTGCGCCCAAACTCCGGCCAGGCAGTCGGCCTGCAGCTCCTGGCGCACCAGCAAGCCGTTGTCGCCTTCGAGGCGCTCGCCACGCTGGCGGGCGGCACTGATCCTGGCCGAGACGCCGAGCAGCGTTTGCACGTGATGGCCGACCTCGTGGGCGATCACATAGGCCTGGGCGAAGTCACCGGCGGCGGCGAAGCGGGTTTCCAGTTCGCGGAAAAAGCCCAGATCGAGATAGACCTGCCGATCGCCCGGGCAGTAGAACGGCCCCACGGCGGCATCGGCAAAGCCGCAGGCCGAGCGCACGCCGCCGCTGAATAGCACCAGTTTGGGTTCCTGATAGGACTTGCCGGCCTGCTGGAACAGGCTGTGCCAGGTGTCCTCGGTATCGCCCAGCACGGCGCGGACGAATTCGCGCTGCGGATCATCGGCGGCCGGGCGCTGTGATGGCGCGCTGGAAGGCGGTGCCTGCAGCGCCTGGTTGGCCAGGTTGCCGAGGATCTGCAGCGGGTCCTGGCCCATCAGCAGGCCGACCACCACGACCACCGCCACACCGCCCAGGCTCAGGCGCTTGCCGCCACCGAAGCGGCCGCCACCGCGGGCATCCACCACATTGTCACTGCGTCGTCCCCGTTCCCAGCGCATGGCCGTGCTCCCGCAAATCCTCAAGAGCCACAGTGTTGCCGGCCCGGCCGGCGAACGCCAGTCGGATGAGCAGGCCCGCTACAGGGCTTCCAGCTTGGCGTAGGCCAGCATCAGCCACTTGCTGCCTTCGCCGTCGAAGTTGACCTGCACCCGCGCCTGGGCGGCGGAGCCTTCGAAGTTGAGGATCACGCCCTCGCCGAACAGCGGGTGATGCACGCGCTGGCCGAGGCTGAAGCCGGTGTCCGGCACTTCGGCGCCGGCGAACATCGAGCTGCCGGCCATGTTGCGACCGCCGCCGTAGGGGCGGCTGAGGCTGTTGGACAGGCGCACTTCGTGGATCAGCGCCGAGGGAATCTCGCGGACGAAGCGCGACACCTTGTTGTAGGTCTCGCTGCCGTACAGGCGACGGGTCTCGGCGTAGGTCATCACCAGCTTGTGCATGGCACGGGTGATGCCGACGTAGGCCAGGCGGCGTTCCTCCTCCAGACGGCCGGACTCTTCCAGGCTCATCTTGTGCGGGAACAGCCCCTCCTCCATGCCGACCAGGAACACCAGCGGGAACTCCAGGCCCTTGGCGCTGTGCAGGGTCATCAGCTGCACGCTGTCCTCGAACTCCTCGGCCTGGGTATCGCCGGACTCCAGCGCGGCATGGTCGAGGAAGGCCGCCAGCGGCGACACCGCCTCGTCATCGAACTCGAAGGCACGGGCGGCGCTGACCAGTTCCTGCAGGTTTTCCACCCGCGCCTGGCCCTTCTCGCCCTTCTCTTCCTTGTGGAAGGTGATCAGCCCGGTCTGCTCGATCACCGTCTGGGTCATCAGGTGCAGGGGGAAATCCTGCACCTTGGCCGCCAGGTTCTCGATCAGCTCGGCGAAGGCGCCCAGGGCGCTGGCCGCGCGGCCGGAAACGGCCTTGGTCGCCACCAGTTGCTGCAGCGCCCGCCACATGGAGGTGCCGGAAGCGCGCGCGGCTTCGCGCAGGCCTTCGACGGTCTTCTCGCCGATGCCACGGGCCGGCACGTTGATCACCCGCTCCAGCGCCGCGTCGTCGTCGCGCAGGCGTATCAGGCGCAGGTAGGCCATGGCGTTCTTGATCTCGGCGCGCTCGAAGAAGCGCTGACCGCCGTAGATGCGGTAGGGAATCTTCTCGCGCAGCAGCGCTTCTTCAAGCACGCGCGATTGCGCGTTGGAGCGGTAGAGGATGGCGATTTCGCTGCGCTTGAGACCGTCCTTGCGCAGGGCGTCCTCGATCGACTCGACCACATAGCGGGCTTCGTCGTGCTCGTTGAAGGCGGCGTACAGGCCGATCGGCTCGCCGTCGCCGCCCTCGGTCCACAGCTCCTTGCCCAGGCGTTCGCTGTTGTTGGCGATCACCGCGTTGGCGGCCTTGAGGATGCCGGCGGTGGAGCGGTAGTTCTGTTCCAGGCGGATGGTTTCCACCGGCGCGAAGTCGTCGGCGAAGCGCTGGATATTCTCGATCCGCGCGCCGCGCCAGCCGTAGATCGACTGGTCGTCGTCGCCCACCACCATCAGGCTGTCGCCACCGGTGGCGAGGAACTTCAGCCAGGCGTACTGCACGGCGTTGGTGTCCTGGAACTCGTCCACCAGGATGTGGCGGAAGCGCCGCTGGTAGTGGTCGAGCAGGCCGGGGTTGTCGCGCCAGAGTTCCAGCGAGCGCAGCAGCAGCTCGGCAAAATCGACCACCCCGGCACGGGCGCAGGCGGCCTCGTAGGCGGCGTAGATACTGACCATGGTGGCGAGGAAGTGATCGCCCGAGGCCTGGATGTTGTGCGGGCGCAGACCTTCGTCCTTCTGCCCGTTGATGAACCACTGGGCCTGGCGCGCCGGCCAGCGCTGCTCGTCCAGGCCGAGCTCGCGGATCACCCGCTTGACCAGGCGCTGCTGGTCATCGGAATCGAGAATCTGGAAGCTTTCCGGCAGCTTGGCTTCCTGCCAGTGCGCCCGCAGCAGGCGATGGGCCAGGCCGTGGAAGGTGCCTACCCACATGCCCTGCGGGCTCATGCCGAGCATCTGCTCGATGCGCTGGCGCATCTCGGCCGCGGCCTTGTTGGTGAAAGTGACCGACAGCACGCTGTGCGGGGAGGCGCCCTCGACCTGGATCAGCCAGGCGATGCGGTGCACCAGCACACGGGTCTTGCCCGAACCGGCACCGGCCAGCACCAGCTGGCGGCCGAGCGGAGCCGCCACGGCCTGGCGTTGGGCGTCATTGAGGGAGTTCAGCAGGTAGGAGATATCGTCGCGCATGGGCCGGCATTCTACGCGGATGCGCCGCGCGGCGCTGCCGTGGAAGAAACTGCAGTTGGTCGGCTGAGTAAAACAATCAGGCTTTAGCCCACCGAAAGATGGGTGATCGCTGGCCACGGGCTGGACTTAATTCTTTGGCAATGCGTCTAGCTCGGGTATTCTCCGTCGACGCTCTAGGCAACCACTATAAGAATATCGCCTATGTCTGCCACACCCAGCGCTGCAGTCACTGCGCCCAATCCGCTTGAAACCCAGGCGGTGCGTGAGCATTTCGCCACCGATCTCGCCCTTGAGCGCACCCGCCTGCTCTACCAGGGCTCGCAGATTCCCACCCTGTTCATGCTGCTCAACGG
>CALMID010000442.1 GCA_937863915.1 uncultured Pseudomonas sp. | reverse complement strand
GGGTCAACGCCTCTTCGGCCGTCTTGATCAGGCCCATGCGCAAAGCACCGGCCACGCGGATCTGCTCGAAACGCGCCAGCTGTGCCGGATCGCTATTGATGGCCTCGCGCAGCTCGGTGCCCTGGTAGCCGATGTCCTCGGCATTGACGAACACGGTGGGGATGCCGGCGCTGATCATGGTCGCCTTGAAGGTGCCGACGCCGGGCACTTCCAGGTCATCGACCAGGTTGCCGGTGGGGAACATCGAGCCGCCCTCCTCGCCATCATCGGACGGATCGAGGAACTCCAGCACGATCTCCGCCGCCGGGAAGGTCACGCCGTCCAGCTCGAAGTCGCCGGTTTCCTGCACCTGGCCATTGCTGACCGGCACATGGGCGATGATGGTTTTCTGGATATTGGCCTGCCAGATGCGCACCACGCACACGCCGTTATCCGGAATGCGCGCCGGATCGACCAACCCGGCATGGATGGCGAAGGCACCGGCGGCGGTGGACAGGTTGCCGCAGTTGCCGCTCCAGTCGACGAAGGCCTTGTCGATGGAGACCTGACCGTAGAGATAGTCGACGTCATGCTCGGGCTGGCTGCTTTTCGACAAAATCACGCACTTGGAAGTCGAGGACGTAGCGCCGCCCATGCCGTCGATATGCGCCGCATAGGGATCGGGACTGCCGATTACGCGCATAAACAGCTTGTCACGCGCGGTACCCGGCACCTGACAGCTCGCCGGCAAATCCTGCAGACGGAAGAACACGCCCTTGCTGGTACCGCCACGCATGTAGGTGGCGGGAATCTTGATCTGGGCTGCATGAGCCATAAACAGCTTCTCCTGAAATGAACCGGGGCGACCTGCGTCGCCCCGGTGTTACATCAGCCCTGGGCCGACTCGAGGAAGTCCTGAGCGAAGCGCTGCAGCACGCCACCGGCCTTGTACACATGCACTTCGGCGGCAGTATCCAGGCGGCAGGTCACCGGCACCTTGACCACTTCACCGTTGCGGCGATTGACCACCAGGGTCAGGTCGCAGCGGGGCGACACATCGCCCTGAATGTCATAGGTCTCGGTACCATCGAGGCCGAGGGTCAGGCGAGTGGTACCCGGCTTGAACTCGACCGGTAGCACGCCCATGCCCACCAGATTGGTGCGGTGGATGCGCTCGAAGCTCTCCGCGATCACCGCCCGCACTCCCAGGAGGGCCGTGCCCTTGGCCGCCCAGTCGCGGGAGCTGCCCGTG
>CALMID010000441.1 GCA_937863915.1 uncultured Pseudomonas sp. | reverse complement strand
GCATGGTGCAGATGTTTGCCAACCACCTCGACGGCACCTGGTCTGACCAGGAAACCCAGTGGGCAGTCGGTGCGGCTACCCGCGCGTTCGAACGCCACGTCAAGACGCCGATTGCTTCCGTGTGCGGCGGCATGGAGCCGTACTGGCGCACTTACGCCGGTATGTGGCAGGCGCAGGCGATGACCGTGTCCAACACCATCAACGGCATGGGCTATGTGTGGATTGGCGGTCACTCCGGCCTTGAAACGCGCCTGACCGGCGAAGTAATGCAGGCGACGCTGGAGATCCAGGACCCGAAAGAAGCGGACATCCTGATGAACAAGATCTTCGCCAAGCGTATCGAGGCGATGGAAGCACACAAGGCCAGCGGTGTTGGCCCGCGTCACTTCACCGACGCTTACGACATCGAGACCTGCACGCCGAAACAGGCGCTGCTGGACGACTACAACCGCGTGAAAGAAGAGTTGCGCGCGATGGGCCTGAAAGCACTGTGATAACCCTTTGTGGGGGCTTGATGCATCAAGCCCCTACGCTAACTTCGGAGAAAATTGTATGGCCGTTGTTGTTATCGGCGAATCACTGAACGCCACCATTCCCGCGATCTGCGAAGCGGTCAAGACGCACGACGCGGAATACATCAAGAAAGTCGCACTGGAGCAGGTAGAGGCCGACTCTGATTACCTGGACCTCAATGCGCAGGTGACCGGTTGCGACGAGATGATCGACCTGCCGTGGATGATCGAGACCGTGCGTTCGGTCACTAACATCCCGCTGGTGCTCGACAGCTCCAACCCGCCGGCGATTCGTCACGCCATCGAGACGATCGACTGGCAAGGCCAGTTGCCGATCATCAGCTCGATCACCAACAAGACTGGCAGCCCGGAAACACTGCTGCCGCTTGCGGCCAAGTACCAGACCGGTATCGTCGCGCTGCTGATGGATGACAACGGCATTACGCACACCGCCAAAGGCCGCTTTGAAATCTGCAAGGAGCTGGTGAAGAAGGCGCGTGATGCCGGTGTGGCCGACCACAACCTGTGGATCGACCCGCTGATCCTGCCATTGGGCACTGACGACAACGTTGGCCCGATCAGCTTTGATCTGTTGCAGATGATGAAAGCCGAGTTCCCGAAAGTGCGCACGTTCTGTGGTCTGTCCAACGTCAGCTTCGGTATGCCGCACCGCGCGCTGTTGAATCGCACCTACGTGGCGATGCTGGCTGCGAATGGCATGGAAGGCTTCATGATCAACCCGCGCGTGAAAGAAATGCGCGCGATGATCTACGCCATCCGTGCGCTGATGGGTGAGGACGAGAAGTGTGGCAAGTACATCCAGGCGCACCGCGATGGCGTGCTGCTCACGCCAATGAGCGACGAGCAGAAGAAGCGTCTGGCCGAGAAACAGGCCGAGGAAGAAGAAAAGGCCCGTCGCAAGGCCGAGCGGGCTGCCCGTCGTGCCGCAAAAGGCGATGGCGCCGAATAAATCGGGAGCTCTTGCCAAAAAAACGGCGCGTCGGCGCCGTTTTTTTCGGGAGCCTCGCCAGATGCAGGGCTTACTTGCCGATCAGGCGGTAACAGGCTGTCAGGGCGTTTTCGATCTCAGCCGGATTAATGCCGGTATCCTGGGTTACCCATTCGCACATGGCGTCGCGTTTGCCGGGTTCAAACGATTTGGCTTCAGTCTTTGTGAGCCAGGAAAAAGCTGTCATGGCTGCGCGCATAATGGCTGAGTCAGTCACCAGCGCTGTGCGGCGTGCAGATGGCAGGTTCTTGCTCTCCATCCATTCGACGATCAGTTTGCGGTGTCTGGCGCCGAACACTTCCCCGAAAAAATGCGTGATGCTGGCGGCTGAAGTCCGGTTTTCCACCAGGCGTGACTGATGGTCGAGTAACTCCAGCACCATGTCATCAGTCCATTTTTCCACCTTGGTGACCACAATCGAGATGCCGTTGATGTAGGCAAACGCGGCCTGGTTGGCCAGCATGGGAGTGGGGGGTACGCGCTTGTTGTAGGGTGTCATGTCGAGCATGCCTGTTCTCCTGTTGGCCCTGGCGTAACTGTCCGGCTACATGCAGCCAAAATACCACAAACCCCTTATAATCAACGCCCAATCCCCGCCGGATTAGCTCAGTTGGTAGAGCAGCGCATTCGTAATGCGAAGGTCGTAGGTTCGACTCC
>CALMID010000440.1 GCA_937863915.1 uncultured Pseudomonas sp. | reverse complement strand
GTGGCCGTCGTAACGCGGCGTTTCCTTGTTGGCCATCTGCTGGGCACGCACTTCGTCCAGACGCTCGGCGCTGCAGAAGCACGGGAAGGCATGGCCCTTGCTGACCAGTTCATCCGAGTATTTCTTGTAGATGGCGCCGCGTTCGCTCTGCCGGTAAGGGCCGTGCGGGCCACCGACATCCGGACCCTCGTCCCACTCGATACCCAGCCAGCGCAGGGCATCGAAGATCTGCTGTTCGGACTCGCGGGTGGAACGCACCTGATCGGTATCTTCGATACGCAGGATGAACTGGCCGCCATGCTGACGGGCGAAGCACAGGTTGAACAGGGCGATATAGGCAGTGCCTACGTGCGGGTCACCGGTAGGCGACGGCGCAATGCGGGTACGGACGGTGGTCATGGAGGCTCTCTAATGACGGGCTGCGAGCCGCAGCAGGAATCAAAGGTGCGATGTTAACAGGCCGGGCCCTGCCGGCTCCAGCAACCGCCCGCCGTATGACGGCAGGCTGGCCATGAGAAAGTCGAGAAAGGTCTTGACCTTGGTCGCCTGAAAACGCCGTGAGGGGTACACCGCAAATATCTCCCCCACGGGCAAGCGGGCCTGCTCCAGCACCTCGACCAGACGCCCGCTGGCCAGCGCCTCGCTGCAGATCATCACCGGCAGGCAACCGATGCCCGCGCCGGCCAGCAGGGCTTCGCGCAGGAAGGTGATGTTGTTGCACACCAGGGTGCGCTGGCAGCTGACCTGCGCCTCCAGCAGCGGCCAGTAGCGCCCGCTGTCGTGGCTCTGCACCACGGCGCGGTGGCTGGCCAGATCGCTCAGCACCCGCGGCATGCCCTGCTGTGCCAGGTAGTCCGGGCTGGCGAACAGGGCACGGCGGCTCTCGAACAACTTGCGGGCGATCAGCGTGGAGTCCTGCGGCACGCCCACGCGAATGGCGATATCGACCCCCTCCTCCAGCGGATCGACCAGGCGCGAGGTCAGCTCCACCTCGGCAGCGATCTGCGGGTACTCGCGCATAAAGGCGCCCAGTACTCCGCCGAGAAACAACTGACCGAACTCGATCGGCGCGGTGATCCGCAACAACCCGGCCGGCGCCTGCTGCAACTGCATCACCGCCTGCTCGGCCTCGGCGAAATCGAGCATGATCTGCCGGCAGCGCTCGTAGTAGGCCTGCCCCACCTCGGTCAGGCGCAGCTTGCGCGTGGTGCGGTTGAGCAGCCGCACGCCGAGGCGCTCCTCCAGCTGGGCAATGCGCCGGCTGACCGTGGACTTCTGCATGCCCAGACCGGCCGCCGCCAGGGTAAAGCTGTGGCACTCCACGACGCGCGTGAAGATCAAGGCATCATCCAGCCCCATGACTGTTCCTTAATCGCAACAAAGTGTCCGAAGCATACTAGCTGTTGAGCCTGATCGAACACTGCTAGATTGCCGAACCTGTCCATGCTGTCCGGATTTCCCCATGCCCGCGCAATTGCAACGTCGTCTGTCCCTGTTCCTGATCGTCGTCGCGCTGATCGCCGCCGCCCTGTTTGGCCACTGGCTGCTGGTCGGCCGTCACCATGTGGAAACCGACAACGCCTACGTGCAGGGCGAGATCACCCGCCTGTCCAGCCAGCTATCGGCACGGATCGACGAAGTGCTGGTACAGGACAACCAGCATGTGGAAAAAGGCCAACTGCTGGTGCGCCTGGACAAGCGCGACTTCACCCTGGCCGTGGAACGGGCAAAGGCTGCCGTGGCCACCCGCGAAGCCGAACTGGCTCAGGCCAGGACCCGCCTGGAGCAGCAGGCCAGCCTGATCGCGGCCAAGCAGGCCGACGTTGCGGCCAGCCAGGCCACCCTGGGACGCACCCAGATCGACCTGTCCCGCGCCCAGGCCCTGCGCAAACCCGGCTTCATCTCCGAAGAGCGCGTCACCACTCTTTCCGCCG
>CALMID010000439.1 GCA_937863915.1 uncultured Pseudomonas sp. | reverse complement strand
GAGTCGCCCGGCAGCAGCCGGCAGTGTTCCTCGCGCAGGTACCAGGGGCCGCTCTGCCAGGCATTGCTGGCCGGGTTGCGCGCCAGTGGCAGCACATGCCCGACCACCTGCTCCAGCCCCTGATCGAACACCTTGCGCAGCCGCTCGCGCTCCAGCGGATCGGCCAGACGCGGATCATCCGGGGTGACGTTGGCCGGCAGGCGGCGCTCGCGCCACAGGTAATACAGCCAGTCCTCGTAGGCCGGGAACACATGCTCGCCACTCACCCCGAGGCGTTCGGCCACGCAGGCGAGGAACAGGGCCGCCTTATCGGCATCCACGCCGTAGTCGGTCTGCTCATCGGCATACAGCGCCGGGTCCTGCCAGATCGGCTCGCCGTCGCGCCGCCAGAAGCAGTTCAGCGACCAGCGCGGCAGCTGCTCGCCGGGGTACCACTTGCCCTGGCCGAAATGCACCAGCGCCTGCGGCGCATAGTGCGCGCGCAGCCGGTGGAACAACTCGGCGGCCAGACGACGCTTGTTCGGGCCCAGCGCCGCGGTGTTCCACTCGGCATCATCGGGGTAATCGAGGGCGATGAAGGTCGGCTCGCCACCCATGGTCAGGCGCACATCGCCCTGCGCCAGATCGCGGTCGACCTGCTGGCCGAGGCTGACGATCGCCTGCCACTGCTCGGGGCTGTACGGTTTGGTGACACGCGGCGCTTCCCACACCCGCTCCACGCTCATGGCATGAACGAACTCGCACTCACACTCGTCGATCAGGCCGCTGATCGGCGCGGCCGATGAAGGCTCCGGGCTGCACGCCAGCGGGATATGCCCTTCACCGGCGAACAGGCCGCTGGTGGCATCCAGACCGATCCAGCCGGCGCCCGGCAGATAGACCTCGCACCAGGCATGCAGGTCGGTGAAGTCATGCTCGGTACCGGACGGACCATCGAGGGATTTCACATCGGCGCTGAGCTGAATCAGGTAACCGGAGACAAAGCGCGCGGCCAGCCCCAGATGACGCAGCAACTGCACCAGCAGCCAGGCCGAGTCGCGGCACGAACCGGAGCCCTTGCTCAGGGTTTCCTCCGGCGTCTGCACGCCGGGCTCCAGGCGGATCAGGTACTGGATGTCGTGGGCCAGTTGCTGGTTGAGGGCCACCAGAAAATCCACGCTGGCCAGCGGCTCGCGGGAGATGCCGGCCAGGTAGCGGGCAAAGGCCGGCGTGGCCGGCAGCTTCTGCAGGTAGGGCGCCAGCTCCACCGCCTCGCCTTCGGTGTAGGCGAAGGGAATCTGCTCGGCATAGGGCTCGAGGAAGAAGTCGAACGGGTTGAACACCGCCATCTCGGCGACCAGATCGACCTCGACCTTGAACTCGCCGGTCTTCTCGGGGAACACCAGACGCGCCAGGTAGTTGCCCTGCGGGTCCTGCTGCCAGTTGACGAAGTGGCCGCCCGGCTCAACCTTCAGGGCATAGGACAGAATGCGCGTACGACTGTGCGGTGCCGGACGCAGACGGACGATCTGCGGACCGAGCTGCACGTGGCGGTCGTAGCGATAGTGGGTGACGTGGTGCAGTGCGACATGGATCGACACGGCGAGTCTCCTGCGCGGCGGGAATGACTCTGCCAGCGCAAGACTTATGCCACAGGCTCAAGCCCGCGCCAGGCGGGCTGCAGCACCACAAGCGCGCCCATCGCCGCACCAGCGACGGGCGAGCGCACCAAGTTAGCGCGGCGCTACCGGGCGCTTGCCGCCCTTCTTGCCACCCTTGTTGCCGGCATCCTTGCCTGCGCCGGATTTCTCCGCCTTGCGCCGTGCTTCGGCAGCGGCCTTGGCCTGCTCGCGCTTGTCCCAGGCCTTGCTGCCGTCACTGCCACGCGGAGGCAGACCGGTGTGCTGGGTGAGGATCTTGCCGACCGTCTTGCCCTGGGCACCGACCTTCTTGCTGCCCGCCGGCGTGGAGTTCTTCCGGCGCGCACTCTGGTACTCGTCGGTCTGCGGCTGGTAGGTCGGGATCAGCTGGTGCTTGCCGTTGCCGATCAGGTCGCTGCGGCCCATGCGCTCCAGCGCCTCGCGCAGCATCGGCCAGCCCTTGGGGTCGTGGTAGCGCAGGAAGGCCTTGTGCAGGCGGCGCTGCGCCTCGCTCTTGACGATGGTGACGCCTTCGCTCTTGTAGGTGACCTTGCGCAGCGGGTTCTTGCCCGAGTGGTACATGGCCGTGGCGGTGGCCATCGGCGACGGGTAGAAGGCCTGCACCTGGTCGGCGCGGAAGTCGTTGCGCTTGAGCCACAGGGCGAGGTTCATCATGTCCTCGTCGGTGGTGCCCGGGTGCGCGGCGATGAAGTACGGCACCAGGTACTGCTCCTTGCCCGCTTCCTTGGAGTACTTCTCGAACATGCGCTTGAACTTGTCGTAGCTGCCGATGCCCGGCTTCATCATCTGATTCAGCGGACCTTCTTCGGTGTGCTCCGGGGCGATCTTCAGGTAGCCACCGACGTGGTGGGTGACCAGCTCCCTGACGTACTCCGGCGACTCCACGGCGAGGTCGTAGCGCAGGCCGGAGGCGATCAGGATCTTCTTCACGCCCGGCAGGGCGCGGGCCTTGCGGTACAGCTCGATCAGCGAGCTGTGGTCGGTGTTCAGGTTCGGGCAGATGCCGGGGAACACGCAGGACGGCTTGCGGCAGGCGGATTC
>CALMID010000438.1 GCA_937863915.1 uncultured Pseudomonas sp. | reverse complement strand
TTCCGTCCTCGCTGCGCTTTATCGCGGTGGGTGGTGGCCGGGTGGCGCAGCCGCTGCTGGAACGCGCCGGTGCGCTGGGGTTGCCGGTATTCGAAGGTTATGGCCTGTCGGAATGCGCTTCGGTGGTCTGCCTTAATCGCCCCGAGGCCCGCCGTCCGGGAACAGTCGGCGAGCCGCTGGCGCACGTCGAAGTGCGCCTGGCCGATGATGGCGAGGTGCTGGTGCGCGGTGCGCAGATGCTGGGCTATCTCGGAGAGCCTTGTGTCCGCGAGGAATGGCTGGCGACGGGCGACCTGGGCCATTTCGAGGACTCGTTTCTGGTCCTGCATGGGCGCAAGAAGAACCAGTTCATCACGGCCTACGGGCGCAACGTCAACCCCGAGTGGGTGGAGGCTGAGCTGGTTCAGCAGTTACCGATTGCTCAGGCCTGGCTGCATGGCGAGGCGTTGCCGGCCAATGTGGCGGTGCTGGCGCTGCGCTTTCCCGCCACTTCCGATGCCGATGTGCAGGCCGCCGTCGATGCGGTCAATGCCGGCCTGCCGGATTACGCCCGGGTGCATCACTGGATCCGCGCCGAACAACCCTTTACTGCCGACAACGGCCTGGCCACCAGCAATGGCCGGCTGCGCCGTGTTGCCCTGTTTGCTCACTACCAGACCGCCATCGAAACCCTGATGGCTACTCACACTCTTTGAGGATTGAACATGAACTTCTTTGATCTGCTGCAACAAGAAACCGCTGCCGACCGTGAATACCTGCTGGGCGCGCCGATCATTCAGCAGGCGATGGCCGGTACGGTCAGCCTGCCCAGCTATGTGGCGTTCCTGACCGAGGCTTACCACCACGTCAAGCACACCGTGCCGCTACTGATGGCCTGTGGCGCGCGTCTGCCGGAGCGCCTGGAGTGGTTGCGCGAGGCGATTGCCGAATACATCGAGGAGGAGTACGGCCATCAGGAGTGGATTCTCAACGATATCCGCGCCTGCGGTGCTGACGCCGAAGCGGTCCGTCACGGACAGCCGCATCTGGCGACCGAGCTGATGGTCAGCTATGTCTACGACCGCATCAATCGCGGCAATCCAGTGAGCTTCTTCGGCATGGTCAACGTGCTTGAGGGCACCAGCATCGCCCTGGCTACTCAGGCGGCCGGTGTCATTCAGGGCAAGCTGGGGCTGCCGAACAAGGCTTTCAGCTACCTGACATCCCACGGCAGCCTGGATATCGAGCACATCAAGTTCTACGAGAACCTGATGAACAAGCTGGAAAGCGACGAAGACAAGCAGGCCGTGATCCATACCGCACGGGTGGTTTACCGCCTGTACGGCGACATGTTCCGCAGCCTGCCGTTGTCGGCCTGAGGAGATAAGCATGCAGCTCAATGAATGTCGGGCGGTGGTCACCGGTGCCAGTGGCGGCATCGGTCGGGCCCTGGTGCCAGTCCTGGCTGCCGGTGGCGCCCGCCTGCTGCTGGTCGGGCGCACGGCGGCCGCTCTGGAGCAGATGGCGGCGGCCTATCCGGGGCAGATCGAATGGGTGGTGGCGGACATCCGCGAGCGAGTCGGCCGCGAAGCCGTGCAGTCGGCGGCCCGGCGCTTCTCCGGCATCAATGCGCTGATCAATGCGGCCGGGGTCAATCAGTTCAGCCTGCTCGATCAGCAGGATGAGGAAGCCATTGCCGAGCTGGTGCAGCTCAATGTCACCGCAACCCTGCAGCTGACCCATCGTCTGTTGCCGATTCTGCGGCAGCAGGGGCGGGCGCTGGTGGTCAATATCGGCTCTACCTTCGGCTCCATCGGCTATCCGGGCTTTACCGCCTATTGCGCCAGCAAGTTCGCCATCCGCGGCTTTTCCGAGGCGCTGCGCCGCGAACTGGCCGATACCCAGGTCAAGGTGCTCTATCTGGCGCCCCGGGCTACACGCACCAGCATGAACAGCGACAGCGTGGTGGCCATGAACACCGAGCTGAAAGTGGCCATGGACGATCCGCAACTGGTGGCCCGTACCGTGCGCGCGGCGATCGAGTCCGAACGCGAAGAGCTGTATATGGGCTGGCCGGAGAAGCTCTTCGTGCGTCTTAACGGCCTGTTGCCACGGGTCGTCGATCAGGCGCTGCGCAAGCAGCTGCCCGTCATTCAACGCTTTGCCCGCAAGTAACCAAGACATTCCTGGGAGGAATCGCCATGCGCAAGATGAAAATGACCGCGGTATTGCTGGCCGGACTGCTGGCAGCGCCGCTGATGAGTTGGGCGGCTGACGTCAATGAGACTCTGGCTCGCCTGCAGAGCCGCTGGGCTGAGGTCAATTACCAGTTGCCGGAGAAACAGCGCGAAGCGGCTTTCGCCGAGCTGGCGGCGCAGGCCGAGACCGAGGTGCGCAACAACCCGGCGCCGGAGCTGCTGATCTGGCGCGGCATCATTCTGAGTACCTATGCCGGAGCCAAGGGCGGCCTGGGTGCGCTGGATCTGGTCAAGGCCTCCAAGGCCAGCCTGGAGCAGGCGCTGGCCAAGAATGACCAGGCCCTTGAAGGTTCGGCGTATACCAGTCTGGGCGCGCTGTATTATCAGGTGCCGGGCTGGCCGGTCGGCTTTGGCGATGACGACAAGGCCCAGGCCATGCTGAGCAAGGCGCTGACCCTGAATCCGGATGGCATCGACCCCAACTACTTCTATGGCGATTTCCTCTATCGTCAGGAGCGCTATGCTGACGCCCGCGTGGCCTTGCTCAAGGCTCAGGCCGCCAAGCCGCGTCCGGGGCGCGAGGTGGCCGATCAGGGCCGTCAGGCGGAAATCAAGGCGCTGCTGGACAAGGTAGCGGCTGAACTGAAGTAACCAGACTCTAAGGACTGTGCATGCGTTTGCTGCTGGTAGAAGATGATCCGGCCCTCGGCGAGGGTATTCGTGCCGCCCTCAAGCCCGAGGGCTATACGGTGGACTGGCTGCAGGATGGTTTGAGTGCCGTGCACGCCATCGAGCAGGAAAGTTTCGATCTGGTGATTCTCGACCTGGGGCTGCCGCGCCTGGATGGCCTGCAGGTGCTCAAGCGCGTGCGCAGCGGCAAGCACCAGTTGCCGGTACTGGTGCTCACGGCCCGCGATGCCACGGATGATCGTATTGCCGGGCTGGATGCGGGAGCTGACGACTATCTGGTCAAACCCTTCGATGTCGCCGAACTCAAGGCGCGCCTGCGCGCCTTGCTGCGGCGCAGCTTCAATCGCTCCGAGCCGCTGCTGGAGTACCGCGGCATTGTCCTCGATCCCTCCAGTCAGCTGGTGACCTGGCAGGGCCAGAGTCTCAGTCTGCCGCGCAAGGAGTTTCTGCTGCTGCACGAGCTGTTGGTGCAGCCGGGCCGCGTGCTGACCCGTGACCGCCTGCAGCAGGTGCTGTACGGCTGGGATGAGGAAGTCGAGAGCAACGCGCTGGAAGTGCATGTGCATCACCTGCGCAAGAAATTCTTCCCCGAATTGATCCGTACTGTGCGCGGCGTTGGCTACATGGCGGAGAAGGCCTGATGCGCTCGATTCGCGCGCGGATTCTCGGTCTGGTGCTGGGTGTGCTGGTGCTGTCGCTGACGGCCATCTCGCTGAAAAGCTACTTCGATGCACAGCATGAGATCGAGGAGCTGTTCGATGCCCAGCTGGCGCAGACCGCGCGCATTCTCCAGGGCATGGTCGGTGGCGACATGCCGCTGGCGACCCGGGAGTTGATGCAGCGTGCGCTCAATAGTGCCCTGCTCAGTCAGCGCGAGACGACCAGAGCATTGCCGGCGAACGGGCATCCCTATGAAGGCAAACTGGCCTTTCAGGTGCTCGACGATCACGGGCAGGTACTGCTGCAATCGGCCAGTGCTCCAGCCGATCTGCTGCGGCGGATGATCGTGGATTTCCACCAGCAGGCACCGCAACCTCACGCGCATGGTAGTGATGAGCCGCTGAGCAGTACCGGTGCCGATCTGCTCGGCTATCACACCGTTCCGCTCGGTCATTACCACTGGCGGGTGTTCATGCTGCATGACCAGCTGGCCGGCAAGTGGATCATGGTCGCCGAGCGTGATGATGTGCGTGGCGAACTGGTAGGTAAAATAGCCATGCGCAGCCTGCTGCCCGATCTGCTCGGCTTGCCACTGCTGGCGCTGCTGGTGTGGGTTGCGGTGGGTATGGGGCTGCTGCCGTTGCAGCAGATGGTCAATTTTCTCAAGAGTCGCGATCCGGACAATCTGGCGCCGCTGGTGCTGGCACCTCTGCCCAGTGAGCTGGAGCCGATGGCCGCCTCGCTCAATCGTCTGCTGCAGCAGGTCAATGTGTTGCTGGAGCGGGAAAAACGCTTTCTCGCCGATGCCGC
Source organism: uncultured Pseudomonas sp. (assembly GCA_937863915.1). Lineage (GTDB taxonomy): Bacteria > Pseudomonadota > Gammaproteobacteria > Pseudomonadales > Pseudomonadaceae > Aquipseudomonas. The sequence goes on along the minus strand of CALMID010000438.1, from coordinate 7,153 downwards.
TCATGAGTTGCGCACCCCGCTGGCGGTGCTGCGGATTCATGCGCAGAACGCCGTTTCTGCCGCTAGCGCCGACGAGCGTGATGCCGCCCTGGCGCAGTTGATCGGTGGCGTGGATCGCGCCACGCGGGTAGTGACCCAGTTGCTGACCCTGGCCCGCCTAGAACCCAATGCCGTGCAGCTGGCCATGCAGCCCTTTGATCTCGCGGCTTTTCTGCGTCAGGAACTGGCCGAGCTGATCCCGCTGGCGCTGGAGCGCGATCAGGAGCTGGCTCTGGAGCTTGATGAATCGGGCGATTTCCAGTTGCGTGGCGATGCGCCGAGCCTGGGTATTCTCCTGCAGAACCTGGTCGGCAATGCCTTGCAGTACACCCCGGAAGGTGGCCGTATCCAGCTCGGCCTGGTGGATCAGGACGGCAGTCTGCTGCTCAGCGTGCAGGACAGTGGCCCCGGGGTGCCGCAGGAACAGCGCGAGCGATTGTTCCAGCGATTCTATCGGCAGGGGCCGGGGCAGGGCGCCGGTCTGGGGCTGTCCATCGTGCAGCGTATTGTCGAGCTGCATCGCGGCGAGATCAGCCTGCACACGGCGACACTGGGCGGGCTTGAAGTGCGGGTGCGTCTGCCGCGCCAGTGAGTGGTGCGGTATTCTCTGCAGCACGTTGCCGCCCGCTGTGCGGCTACGCTGAATTCGACGGCCTTTGCGGAGAAACGCCATGTTCACCCTGGATCAACGCCTGCAGCAGGACACTGTGCTGCTGGGAGACTTCCCTCTCTGTCGCCTGTTGTTGATGAACGATGCCAACTACCCCTGGTTCATTCTGGTGCCGCGTCGCGACGAAGTGAGCGAACTGTTCCAGCTCGATGCCCAGGAGCAGCAGCAGCTGTGGCGGGAGAGCACGGAGCTGGCCGAAGTGCTCAAGGACACCTTCAAGGCCGACAAGATGAACGTGGCAACCCTGGGCAATGTGGTCAGCCAGTTGCACATGCATGTCATCGTTCGGCGCAAGGATGATCCGGCCTGGCCAGCGCCTGTCTGGGGCAAGCACCCGGCCAAAGCCTACAGCGACGAACAGGTGGCTGCCCTGCGGGACAAGTTGCGCATGGCACTGGACGATGACTTTCAGTTCGCCGGAGCGTCGGCATGAGCGTTGAACTGCGTTTGATGGAGCTGGAGACCCGGGTGGCCTTCCAGGATGACGCCCTGATGACCATGAGTGATGAGATTGCCCGTCAGCAGCGCGATATCGAGCGCCTGCAGCTGCAGCTACAGGCGCTGGCGCGGCGCCAGGAAGACCTGGCTGGCCAGGTCGGCGAGCCTATGGGCGATGAACCACCGCCGCCGCACTACTGAATGGCGCACATGAAAAAGCCCAGCATTGCTGGGCTTTTTTCTATCGCCTGCGTTTAGCGGCGATTGGGGGCAGCGGCAATCACATCTTCGGCCTGCAGGCCTTTGTCGCGCTGAATCACCGAGAATTCCACGCGCTGGCCTTCGATCAGGATGCGGTGGCCTTCGCCGCGGATGGCGCGAAAGTGCACGAAGATATCGTCGCCGGTATCGCGGGAGATGAAGCCAAAGCCCTTGGAAGTATTGAACCACTTGACCGTACCGGTCTCGCGGTTGCCCTGGGCGCTGCCGCTTTCACTGGAGCTGTAGGCAAAACTTTCGCCCTGGCGGGCTTCGCCGCGGAAGTTGTTGGCAACATGCAGCAGCGTGGCAACAGCGGCACTCAGCAGGCTGAGCAGGATCACCGGTTGGCCGCCCAGGGTGCTGAGCGGGGCGAGGACGCCCAGGCTTTGCAGTGCCACGGCGGCAACCAGCAGGGCAGAGCAGAAGCTTTGCAGCAGCTGGCGATTGCCTTGCCAATGCGGCAGCTGCGGTGCCAGCAGCAGGTTGAGCAGGCCCAGCAGGGTCAGGTAGATGGCGTCGGCCTGTTGCAGATAAGGAACCGCTTCGGCGCGCAGGGAGGGAATAAAGGACAACAGCAGGGCGGTAACGCCCGTCAGCAGATGGACGATTTTCAGCATTGATAATCAACTCGTGGCATGGAAGGTAAATACAAGAGCACGCAGCGTCAGCGGTGACGTTGCTTGCCTATATCGTCAGGAGGGAACTCGCTGCGACACGCGCGTTATTTAACCGCAAAGCGTAACGCCACTCAAATCAAGCGCTTAGCTGTGGTGTGTCGAGGGCCGGCTGGACCTGATTGCGGCCATTGCGCTTGGCCTGGTAGAGCGCATCGTCGGCACGTACCAGCAGGCTTTCCGGGGTGTCGTCGGGCTGGGCCATGGCGATGCCAAAGGAGGCGGTAATGGTGTTGAGCACCTTGTCGGTGCTGCGGACCTTGACCCGCAGAGCCTGCAGCTTGTGCCGCAACTGTTCGGCAAACTCGTGCGCGGTGCGCATGTCCGGGCAGTTGAGCAGTATGACGCTGAACTCTTCGCCGCCGTAGCGGGCCGCCAGGCCACCCGGCGGCAGCAGTTCGCGCAGCAGTTGGCCGACGTGCTGCAGCACGCGGTCGCCCAGGGGGTGACCGTACTGGTCGTTGAAATTCTTGAAGTGGTCGATATCCATCATCAGCAGCGCCAGGCCGTTGTGGCCCCGCTCGACGGCCTGATGCAGCAGGCGGTTGAAGGAGCTGCGGTTGAACACCTGAGTCAGGCCGTCGAGGGTGGCGGCCATGTGCGCGCGTTCCAGCTGGTCGCGCAGGTGCTGGATTTCCGATTGGGCAGCCTGCAGGCGATAGAGGAACTTTTCCTGCTGATCCTGCATGGCCTGGGTGCTGACTTGCAGATCGTTGAGGACGTTGGGTAGCTCGTCGACCACCGGCTCGCGCAGCGCCTCCAGACCGGCGACCAGGCTCTGCTGGTAGGCCTTGCTGCCCGCTACGCTGCTGACCACGCCACCTTCGATCTCATCGACCAGTTCGATTACCTGCTGCTGACCGGCGCGGGCTTCCTCCAGCTCGCCGCGAATGATGTGTTCGCGAAACAGTTTGCTGGCCGATTCCGGCGGAACAGAGTCGAAATCCTTGATCAGTTTGTCCAATCGCCGGTTCAGCTCCTGGTCGTTGCCGCGGCAATAGCTGTACCACAGGGCAAAATGCAGGGGCGTTGGTGCTATGTCGTGGCGCATCATTTGCGGCACGGCTTGCTTGAGTAGATCGGCGGCCTCCCGGGTATCTTCGGGGAAGAGATCAAGGATGCTGGATGCTTTTCCTGGCTGGGTCATGCACGTCACTGTGAACAGAGGGGCCAATGCGCCAAGCATAGAGCAGGGCGCAGAGCGTAACCAGTCAAAGGCCCGCTTTTGCGGGCCTTTGTGTGCTGGTTAGCTGTCCAAGAGGCTGCGCAGCATCCAGGCGGTCTTTTCATGCACCTGCATGCGCTGGGTCAGCAGGTCGGCGGTTGGCTCGTCACTGACCTGTTCGATCAGCGGAAAAATGCCGCGCGCGGTGCGTACGACCGACTCCTGGCCCTGCACCAGCTGACGAATCATGTCCTGGGCGTTGGGCACGCCTTCCTCTTCCTTGATCGACGACAGACGGGCGTAGGCCGCGTAGGTGCCCGGTGCCGGGAAACCCAGGGCGCGAATGCGCTCGGCGATCAGGTCGACGGCCAGTGCCAGCTCGGTGTACTGCGCCTCGAACATCAGGTGCAGGGTATTGAACATCGGTCCGGTGACGTTCCAGTGGAAGTTGTGGGTCTTCAGATACAGGGTGTAGGTGTCCGCCAGCAGCCGTGACAGGCCCTCGGCGATAGCGGCGCGGTCTGCCTGGGGTATGCCGATATTGATTTCCATGGGGTATGTCTCCTCCGGGGCGGTAATGTCTGGCGTCAGGTTAGCAGTGCTGCAGGGCAGCCTGACATGCGTTGTGTCAATTGAGTTGATGTGGAGCCTGCATATCTCCTCTCAGTTGCCACGACTGCCCGTCAGCTTGGCCAGGATGCGGCTGTAACTCACCGGCATCAGGCGTTGCAGGCGGTCGAGCAGGCGCGCGTCGGCGCCGATGAGAATGCGTGGATTGTTGCGCTTGATGCCGTCGATGATCACTCGCGCCGCTTCGGCTGGCGTGGTGCGGGCGATCTTGTCGAAGTTGGCCGCCGAGCGTGCGGCATCCTGATTGCCGCTCATGTCGCGGTAAAAACGTGCGGATTTGGCGATGTTGGTCTTGATGCCGCCCGGGTGCACGCAGCTGACCTTGACCTGGGTGCACTGCACCTCCTGGCGCAGCGCTTCGGTAAAGCCGCGCACGGCGAACTTGCTGGCGTTGTAGGCGCTCTGGGTGGGCACGCCGATGATGCCGAAAATGCTGGAAACGTTGACGATATGTCCGTCGTTGTTCTTCAGCAGGTGGGGCAGGAAGGCCTTGGTGCCGTGCACCACGCCCCAGAAATTGATGCCCATCAGCCATTCGAAGTCGTCATAACAGAGGTCGGCGACCGTCTGCGATACCGCGACGCCGGCGTTGTTGATGATGATCTGGGCGCTGCCGTGGTGGGCCAGCACTTCATCGGCAAAGGCGTAGACGGCGGCGCGATTGGCCACGTCCAGTACATGGCAGCTGACATCGACCTTGGCCAGACGCAGTTCGGCGGCCAGGCTTTCCAGGTTCTCCTGATTGATGTCGGCCAGCGCCAGGGCGCAGCCTTCCTTGGCCAGTTGTTCGGCCAGTGCACGGCCAATGCCTGAGCCTGCGCCGGTGATCACGGCAACCTTGCCATCGAGTACTTGCATCTGTGCGCCTCTTATTAATTGTTATCGGGAAAGACTGGCGCAGAGTAGTCAGCCCCGCCCCCGCAGGGCAACTGCTCAAAGCCGGGTGAGTTCCGGCTGCTGCTGCAGGGTGCGGTTGAACACCTCGACCCAATGGGCGCTGAACTGGCGTCCAGCCAGGTTGTTGATTTCCAGAATGGCGCGCAGCCGTGGGCGCTTGCTCAGGGTCTGGTGGGCGCGCTCGTGGGTTCGTGCATCGAAGGTGTCGGCAATGGCCAGGATCAGTGCGCCGGGCACGATTTCCGCTTCGCTGTTTCCTTTGGGATAACCATTGCCGTCGGCATGCTCCTGATGCTGCAGGATGATTTCGGCGGCCGCCTGCCACTGCGGCAGGCGCCGCAGCAGGTCGTAGCCCAGGCGTGGGTGGCTTTGCACCTGGCGGCGCTCTTCACGACTCAGTCGTTCCTGTTTGTGCAGCAGGCTAAGCGGAAGAAAGGCCATGCCCAGATCATGCAGGCAGATGGCGGCCGCCAGTTGCGCCGGCTGTGTCGGGTGTCCGCCGAGGTGATTCATCGCCAGGGCCAGGGCCAGCAGGCGCAGGCCGCGGCCCTGCCAGTAGTGCGAGCGCTTTTCACTGGCCTGCATCAGTTCGAGGAAAAAGGCCATGTCCTCGTCCAGCGGGATGTTGTGCCGAGCCAGAATCTGCAGGCAGTCGGGGGTGCTCTGGCTCGGGGCTGCCGGCTGCAAGCGGGTGCTGGGGTCAAGCTGTTGCAGCAGCAGACGGCGCAGTTCGTCCTGTCGTTCTGCCGGCGCGGCGGCAAGGGCATGCAGTGCCTGGCAGAAACTGCCGATCTGTGCGCTGGAGAGCCCGCTGGGCGCGCCTCCGAACGCTTCACGCAGCAGCGCGCGCAGTTGGTCGAGGCTGAGCAGGAGGATATCGCCCAGGATGCTGTCGAACTGCAGTTGGCCTTCGCGCAGGCCTGCCAGCACGTCTTCCATGGCTTGCGGCAGCGGCGTCAGTTGCGGCAGGCCGACCACGCCCAAATTGCCCTTGACCGTGTGCAGCAGGCGGAACAGCTCGCGCAGTCGCTCACGGTCCTGAGGGTGCTGCTCCAGCTCGATCAGCAGCTGCTCGCAGCGCGGCAGCTGTTCGGAGGACTCCAGGCGGAATTCCTCGAGCAGTTCGGCCGATGTGTCGACTGATGGATTCAGGGCCATGGCAGCGCTCCGGCGGCAGTGAAAACTGAGTATAGGAGAGCTGCCGTCCGGCGGCTGCAAGTGCCTGGCCTTTCAGTCTATAATCCGCAACTTTGTCCAGGCCGGTGGTCTGGGCATCAGGTATTTAGCGGGATTTGTGGGAAAGCAGTGATGCCAATCTACGAATATCAATGCAGCGCCTGCGGTCATCAACTGGAAGCCATTCAGAAATTCAGTGATGCGCCGCTGGTCGATTGCCCGGCCTGCCAGGCGGCAGGGTTGAAGAAACTGTTGTCCGTGCCTGGCTTTCGCCTGAAAGGTGGCGGCTGGTACGAGACCGACTTCAAGACCGGGGCGAAGAAAAACCTGGCTGGCAGCGATAGCGCGCCGGCCTGTCCGGCGGGTGGCTGTGGAGCCGCTGGCGGGTGTGGCGCCGGCGAATAAGCGGCCCTGACGACTTAAAGACTAACGAGAAGCGAACGACGATCATGATGCGCAGCCATTATTGCGGCCAGTTGAACGAGAGCCTGGACGGCCAGGAAATCACTCTTTGCGGTTGGGTTCACCGTCGCCGTGACCACGGTGGGGTGATCTTCCTCGACATCCGTGACCGCGAGGGTCTGGCCCAGGTGGTATTCGATCCGGATCGCGCCGAGACGTTCGCCAAGGCCGACCGTGTGCGCAGCGAGTATGTGGTCAAGATCACCGGCAAGGTGCGTCTGCGTCCGGCTGGTGCGGTGAACCCGAACATGGCCAGCGGCGCCATCGAGGTACTGGGCTACGAGCTGGACGTGCTCAACGAAGCCGAGACCCCGCCGTTCCCGCTCAACGAATACACCGACGTTGGCGAGGAAACCCGCCTGCGCTACCGCTTCATCGATCTGCGTCGCCCGGAAATGGCCGAGAAGCTCAAGCTGCGTTCGCGCATCACCTCGAGCATCCGCCGCTACCTGGACGAGAACGGCTTCCTCGACGTCGAGACGCCGATCCTGACCCGTGCCACCCCTGAAGGCGCGCGCGACTACCTGGTGCCGAGCCGTACCCACGCCGGCAGCTTCTTCGCCCTGCCGCAGTCGCCGCAGCTGTTCAAGCAACTGCTGATGGTGGCCGGCTTCGACCGCTACTACCAGATCGCCAAGTGCTTCCGCGACGAGGACCTGCGTGCCGACCGTCAGCCGGAATTCACTCAGATCGACATCGAGACCAGCTTCCTCGATGAGAAAGACATCATGGGCATCACCG
>CALMID010000437.1 GCA_937863915.1 uncultured Pseudomonas sp. | reverse complement strand
GCAGCGTCAGCAGCGGAATTCGCCCGCCACTGACACGCAGGGTTTCAAACAGGCCATCGCCGTAAGCCAGACCGCGATCACTCAGCGGCAGCTGACTGGCCGGCTGCCCATCCACCCAGCTGAGCATCAGCCGTTGAAGCGCCGGAACAGCAGCGAACCGTTGGTCCCACCAAAGCCGAAGGAGTTCGACAGCACCGCATCGATGGCCATGGCCCGCGCCTGGTGCGGCACGAAGTCGAGATCACAGCCATCGTCGGGGTTGTCGAGGTTGATCGTCGGCGGCGCCACCTGATCGCGAATGGCCAGAACGCTGAAGATCGCCTCCACCGCGCCCGCGGCACCCAGCAAGTGGCCGGTCATCGACTTGGTCGAACTCACCGCCAGGCGATAGGCGTGGTCGCCGAAAACAGCCTTGACCGCACTGGCTTCGGCCTTGTCACCCGCCGAGGTGGAGGTGCCATGGGCATTGATGTACTGCACCTGATCTGGATTCAACCGCGCATCCTGCAGTGCATTGCGCATGCAGCGCGCTGCCCCAGCACCATCTTCCGGCGGCGAAGTCATGTGATAGGCATCGCCACTCATGCCAAAGCCGACCAGCTCGGCGTAAATCTGCGCGCCACGCGCCTTGGCATGCTCCAGTTCCTCCAGCACCAGGGCGCCGGCACCATCGGAAAGGACGAAACCATCGCGATCCTTGTCCCACGGGCGACTGGCCCGCTGCGGATCGTCATTGCGCGTGGACAAGGCCCGCGCGGCGGCAAAGCCGCCGATACCCAAACCACAGGCAGCCATTTCGGCACCGCCGGCGATCATCACGTCGGCTTCGCCGTAGGCGATGTTGCGCGCGGCCATGCCGATGCAGTGAGTGCCGGTGGTGCAGGCGGTGGCGATGGCGTAGTTGGGTCCTTGCGCACCAAGATGAATGGAAAGGAACCCGGAAATCATGTTGATGATCGAACCGGGCACGAAGAATGGCGAAATGCGCCGTGGCCCCTGCTCAATCAGCGACTTGCAGTTGTTCTCGATATTGGTCAGACCGCCGATACCCGACCCCATCGCTACGCCAATGCGTTCGCGATTGGCATCGGTGACTTCCAGCCCCGAGTCGCGCACGGCCTGGAAACTGGCCGCCAATCCGTACTGAATGAACAGATCCAGCTTGCGCGCCTCTTTGGCCGACAGATACTGCTCGACGTCGAAACCCTTCACCGAACCACCAAAGCGGGTGGTATAGGCCGAAAGGTCCATATGTTCGATGAGGCCGATACCACTCTGGGCGGCCAGAATGCCTTGCCAGCTGCTGGCGACATCCACGCCCAGTGGAGAAAGCATGCCCATCCCGGTGACCACAACGCGTCTACGCGACACAGCGAAATCCTCTACCTGTACGGCGCCCCAGCGGCGCACCTAAAGAAAAACCGCACGCCTTGAGGGCTGTGCGGTTCTTCGGATCAGCAAACAGCGATTACAAATTACTTGCTGTGCGCAGTAACGTAGTCGATGGCTTCCTGAACGGTGGTGATCTTCTCGGCTTGCTCGTCCGGAATCTCGGTCTCGAATTCCTCTTCCAGAGCCATCACCAGCTCAACGGTGTCAAGGGAGTCGGCGCCCAGGTCTTCAACGAAGGAAGCGCTGTTGGTGACTTCTTCTTCCTTAACGCCCAGTTGCTCGGCGACGATTTTCTTGACGCGTTCTTCGATGGTGCTCATACCGTATTTTCACTCCTATGGAAAAATTCCGTGCAGCTCGGGCTGCAGTGTATAGAAAGGGTTTTCTAACTTTCAAGCCAAAGACCGCAGCCCCTTGCACTGGCTTGCCCATCGGCCGGCAAACCGCATGGCAGTTTTATAACCGATTTTAGACAGCCTGTATGACAGTTTAGCGCGGGGCCGAGTCACATTTAGCTCATGTACATGCCGCCATTCACCGGCAATGTCGCGCCGGTGATATAGGCAGCGGCGTCGGAAGCAAGAAAGCTCACCACGCCAGCAATTTCTTCAGCCTGCCCCAGGCGCCCTAGGGGAATCTGCGTCAGCATGGCCTCACGCTGAGCATCTGTCAGCTCACGGGTCATGTCGGTATCGATAAAACCGGGAGCTACGGCATTGACCGTAATCGCTCGCGATCCGACTTCCCGCGCCAGGGCACGGGTAAAGCCCTCCAGACCGGCCTTGGCTGCCGCGTAATTCACCTGCCCGGCATTACCCATGGCCCCGACCACCGAGCCGATATTGATGATGCGGCCCCAGCGTGCCTTGGTCATGCCGCGCAGCACGCCCTTGGACAGGCGATACAGGCTGTTCAGGTTGGTATTGATGACATCGAACCACTCGTCATCCTTCATGCGTAGCATGAGATTGTCGCGAGTGATGCCGGCGTTATTCACCAGAATCAGCGGCTGACCGAGGTGCTGCTGGATATGTTCCAGAGTAGTGGCCACCGATTCGTCATTGGACACATCCAGCACCAGGCCTGCACCTTCGACGCCATTGGCCTTGAGCGTTTCAGCAATGCGTTCGGCGCCATTGGGCGTCGTCGCCGTGCCAATCACCACGGCACCCTGACGACCCAACTCCAGAGCAATCGCCTGACCAATGCCACGACTGGCGCCAGTGACCAGGGCTACTTTTCCTTGCAATCGCATATCGTCACTCCCTCTCAGAGCAAAGCCGCCCGTGCTGCCGCAAAGGCATCCGGGGTTTCCAGATTATGGGTATTCACGCCTTTGACGCAGCGCTTGTTGAGGCCAGACAGCACCTTACCCGGACCACACTCAACCAGCTCGGTCACACCCTGCTCGGCCAGACACTGCACCGTCTCGACCCAGCGCACAGGACTGTACAGCTGCGCCAGCAAATCACGCTTAAGGCCATCAAGATCGGTAGGCACCGCCGCAGTGACATTCTGCACCAGCGCGATGGATGGCATCTGCCAGTTAAGCGACTCGATGGACGCTGCAAACTGCTCGGCGGCCGGACGCATCAGCGCGCAGTGCGACGGCACACTCACCGGCAACGCCATGGCGCGCTTGGCGCCGCGTGCCTTGCAGGCCTCGATGGCGCGCGCTACCGCATTGGCCGAACCGGCAATCACCACCTGACCCGGCGCATTGAAATTGACCGCACTGACTACCTCGCCCTGCTCCGCCTCAGCGCAGGCCGCCAGGACATCGGCATCCTCCAGCCCCAGGATCGCCGCCATACCGCCCTGACCAGCCGGAACCGCCTGCTGCATCAACTGCCCGCGGCGCTCGACCAGACGCACGGCATCCGCCAGTGACAGGCTACCGGCAGCCACCAGAGCCGAATATTCACCCAGACTGTGACCGGCCACGAATGCAGGCTGCACAGCGGCCTCGGCTTGCCACAGGCGCCATAGCGCGATGGAGGCGGTAAGGATGGCCGGCTGGGTTTTATCGGTCTGATTGAGCGACTCTTCAGGCCCCTGCTGGGTCAGCGCCCACAGGTCATAGCCAAGCGCATCGGAGGCTTCGCTAAAAGTGTGCTGGATCAGGGGTTGTTGCTGCGCCAGTTCGGCCAGCATACCAACCGATTGCGAGCCCTGACCGGGAAAGACGAACGCGAGAGATGCGGACATCGAGGCAACCTTCTACAGAGAACAGGAGAATGACGTCTGGCCTAGCCAGCCATGACAAACTGACAGTTGGATGACCACCTGACGTACAGGGTCACATCCTACAGCAGCAGATTCCCCAGTCGACTGTGCAAACGCTGCGGCAGATTCTCGCGCACCTCGACCACCGCACGCGCAATCGCCACCTTGAAGGCTTCCTCATCGGCACCGCCGTGACTTTTCACGACAATCCCCTGCAACCCGAGAAAGCTCGCACCATTGTGCTGGGCCGGTTCCAGTTCATCCTGCAGGCGCCGCAGCAGCGGCATGGCCAGCGAACCAACCAGACGCGAACCCAGACTTTCCTTGAACAACGAGGCAATCCGCGCCGACAACATGGTCACCAGGCCTTCGCTGGACTTGAGCAGAATGTTGCCGACAAAGCCGTCACAGACCACGACATCCGCTTCACCACGGTAGAGACCATCACCTTCGATGAAACCGCAGTAGTTCAGCTCGTCTGCCTGCTGCAACAGGCTGGCGGCCAGC
>CALMID010000436.1 GCA_937863915.1 uncultured Pseudomonas sp. | reverse complement strand
GCGCCAAGGCGCCCGCCTTGAGTCCCATGGCCGGCTCGGCCTGGCGGCTGATGCCTTTGCGCGCAGCATCGACCCAGAACAACGCCGGCCCGTCGCTGCACTGCGCCGCGACCAGCAAACGACTGGCATTGAGCCCCTGCAGAACCAGGCACTTCTCGCCATTAATCAGGTAATGCCCGCCACGCTTGCGTGCCGTGGTTTGCAGCCGCTGCGGGTCCGCCAGCACAGCGGGCTCGTTGACAGCCAAGGCATAGGGCTCGGCGCCCTGCTCGCTGGCAAAGGCCGGCAACCACTGCGCCTGTTGCTCGGGCGACGCCCAGCGACGAATGCAGTTGGCCGCCGAGAGCGGCACCAGCAGGCTGGCGGCCAGGGTCAGGTCACCCTTGCCAAGCGCCTCGGCGATCAGGGCATTGGTCACCAGGGTACGCTCACCGGCCATGCCGCCATGAGCCTCGGGAACGCCGTAAAAGGCCAGACCCAGCTCACGGGCCTGAATCAGCAGTTCAGCCGGTACGGCTGCCTGTGCATCGGCATCATGGGCGGCTGGGCGCAAGACCTCACTGGCAAAGCTGTCCAGCATCTCCACCAGCATCTGCTGTTCGTCAGATAGGGACAGGTCGAACAAGCCATCACTGCTCGTGGCGCGCGGCGCCTTGCTCTTGCCACCACGCGCCGCCGCATAGCGGAAACTGCTGCGACTGCCGGTGTAGAGCAGCTTCTCAAAGGGTTGGCGCAACTTGAAACGGTCCGGCCAATCGGCCTGGGCCACCTTGCTCAGCACGGCAAGGGCATGACCCTGAACATCGGTACGCATGGGCATGGCTCCACGAGGTAGACCCCGCGATCATCCCCGCGCCCGATGCAACCCGCCATGACCGGCCTGACAGGCGCGACTGGCGCGCCAGTCAGTGCCAGCCAAGATCTACTTGCTGCGAATTTTCTCGACAATGGCGGTCGTCGAGCTGTTCTCGACCAACCCCAGGACGCGCACCTCGCCGCCGTAGGCCCGCACGATATCGGCGCCGACCACACCTTCAATGCCGTAATCGCCGCCCTTGACCAGCACGTCCGGCCGGACTGCACGCAGCAGGTTTTCCGGAGTGTCTTCGCTAAAGCTCACCACCCAGTCCACCGCACCCAGGCCAGCAAGGACAGCCATACGCCGGTCCACAGCATTGATCGGACGTCCCGGACCTTTCAGGCGACTGACCGAAGCATCATCGTTGACCGCCAGGACCAGGCGATCGCCCTGAGCGCGCGCCTGCTCCAGATAGCTGACATGCCCGGCATGCAGAATGTCGAAGCAGCCATTGGTGAAGACGATTTTCTCGCCATGGGCGCGAGCATCCTCCAGCGCCAGTAGCAGCTGATCGAGGCTGACCACACCACGCTCGGAACCCTCTTCTCGCTGCACAGCTCGGCGCAGTTCGGGAGCGCTGATCGCCGCCGTACCCAGCTTGGCCACCACGATGCCGGCGGCCAGGTTGGCCAGCGCTACCGCCTGCGGCAACTCCTCGCCTGCGGCCAATGAGGCGGCCAGGGTGGAGATCACCGTATCGCCGGCACCGGTGACATCAAACACTTCGCGGGCACGGGCCGGCAGGTGCAGCGGAGCCTGCTCTGGGCGCAGCAAGGTCATGCCATGTTCACCACGGGTCACCAGCAATGCGCCGAGTTCCAGCTCGCGCATCAGCGCATCACCCTTGGCCACCAGCTCGGCCTCGTCACGACAGTGACCGACGATGGTTTCGAACTCGCTGAGATTCGGGGTGATCAGGCTGGCGCCTCGGTAGATGGAAAAATCCTTACCCTTGGGATCGGCCAGTACGGCAATGCCCTTGGCCCTGGCCAGCTGAATCAGCGTCTGATGGTTCTGCAGCGCGCCTTTACCATAGTCGGACAGCACCAGCACCCGAATGCCGGCCAGCAGGCGCTCGACATC